>NZ_JBYCZL010000003.1:0-281604 GCF_057586215.1 Roseomonas sp. SRI_022 | reverse complement strand
CGCGGCGCGGCCGGGCTCCGGCCCAGGCCCGGTGCCGCACAGTCGCCCCAGCGCCGCATTGGCGAAGCGGATGCGCCCTTCGGTGTCCAGCACCGCGAGGCCCACCGCCTCCTCCGCCTCGAAGAGTTTCCGGAAGGCCGCCTCGTCCGGCTCCCGCCCGCGCAATCCGCTCACCCTGCCTGCCCCCGCATGCCGAGCCGCCAGACATAGGCGATGATCTCGGCCACCGCCTGATAATGTTCCGGCGGGATTTCCGTATCCAGGTCCAGCCGGAACAGCGCGCGGGCCAGCGGCGGATTGGAAACGATCGGCACCCCGGCTTCGTCCGCCACGGCGCGGATGCGCGCGGCGACCTCATCCGCACCCTTGGCGACGACGCGCGGCGCGGCTTCCCCGCCCTGGTCGTAGGCCAGCGCGACGGCAAAATGCGTCGGGTTGGTGATGACCACCGCCGCCTTGGGCACGGCGGCCATCATCCGCCCGCGCGCACGCTGCTGGCGGATCTGGCGCTGGCGACCCTTGATGTGCGGGTCGCCCTCGCTTTCGCGCGCTTCCTCCTTCTGGTCCTGGCGCGACATGCGCAGCCGGCGCAGGTGGCGCTGATACGCGAGCAGCCAGTCGGCCGCAGCGATCGCCGCGAAGGCCAGCAGCGCCGCGAATGCGAGGTCGCCCGCCGCCTGCCCGGCCTGCGTGAGCAATGCCGCCGCCGGCAGGTGCAGCAGGCGCGGCAGTTCCGCGGGATCGCCGATGGCATGCCACAGCGCCGCCCCCACCAAAGCGAGCTTGAGGGTCGTGCGCAGGAACTCGATCGCACCGTCCAGGCCGAAGATGCGCTTCAACGCCGCGACCGGATTGAGCCGCGAGAATTGCGGCACCAACCCTTTGGCCGAGACGAGGCCGCGCGTCTGCAAAAGGGTCGCCCCCACCGCGCCGAGTGCGGCCAGCAGCGCCACGGGCAGCGCAGCCATCAGCCCCAGCCGCGCCATCTCGATCGCCGCGTCGATCAGCGGGATCTCATGCGCGCGGGCCATAGCCCCGGCGAGGCCGCGCAGCATCGCCGCACCCGGCGCCACCGCCAGCATCAGGCCGAGCACGCCACCGGACAGCGCGCCAAGGCCCACCATGTCCCGGGACAGGGCGACCTGCCCATCCTCGCGCGCCTTCTCAAGGCGGCGTGGCGATGCTGCTTCTGTCTTGTCCCCGGCGTCCGTGCCGTCCTCGGCCATGGGTCAGCTCAGACCGGGCAGGGCCAGGAAGGCATCGCGCGCGGCCTCGGCAAAGGCGCCAAGCAGTGCGGGCATGACCAGCGCCAGCAAGGCGAGACCCGCCAGCACCTGTCCCGGCACGGCGATGAAATAGACCTGCACCTGCGGCGCGATGCGCGTCAGCAGCCCGAGCGCGACATTGATCACCACCGCCGCCAGCACGAAGGGCGCGGCAAGCCGCAGCGCCAGCGCGAGGCTGTCCGCCGCCGCGCTGGCCATGGCCTCCGCGCCCGTATCGGCGGGGAAGGGTTCGCCGACCGGCAGCACGGCATAGGATTCGGCCAGCGCCCGCAGCGGGATGGCGTAGAGCCCGCTGGACAGCACCACCACCGCGGCGGCCAGCGAGAACAGCCGCGCCGTGGCCGTGCCCTGCCCGCCGAGGTCCGGGCCCGGCACCAGTGCCTGGGCGAGGCCGAGCAGCAGCGCCACCGCTTGCCCGGCCATCGCCATCGCCATGCTCGCCAGCCGCGCCAGGCCGCCGAGCCAGAGGCCAACCAGGACCTCGATGGCGATCAGCCGCGCCCCCTCCCCCACCCCGTCCGGTGCGGCGGGCAGGCCGGGCGCCAAGGCAGGCATCAGCAGCAACACCAGGGCAAGGCCGAGGCCGAGGCGTACCGGCCCGGGCACCTCCTGCTCGCCGAGGCCGGGCAGCAGCATCACCGCAGCCCCCAGCCGCGCGAAGGCCACTACCGCCTGGAAGGCGAGGTTCGGCAGCGCGGCAAGCAACCCCGCTTCGTCCATCAGCCCTTCAGGCCCACATCCACCACGGCCTGGAACAGCCCGCCGGCATAGCCGCGCAGCACGCCGATGAAGAACGGCCCGAGCAGCAGCAGCGCACCAGCCAGCACCACCACCTTGGGCAGGAAGGCGAGCGTCGCCTCATTCACCTGCGTCAGCGCCTGGAGCACGGCGATCACCAGCCCGACCGCGAGCAGCAAGAGCAGCAACGGCCCGCCGATCTGCAACGCGATCCAGAGCGCTTCCCGGGCCGCCAGCGCCGTCTCGTTCATGGCTGGGATTTTCCCGGGACCTGCATGACCGGCGCCCCGTCAGATCGGCATGCGCATCACGTCCTGGTAGGCGGCAACGACACGGTCGCGCACCGCCACCGCCGTCTGCAGCGTCAGTTCCGCCCGACCAACCGCGAGCACCACATCGGTGACGCTGCCCTGCCCGGACAGCGCGGTCGTGGTGGTGGCGTCGGCTTGGCGGCCGACATCGACGGCCTGTTCCACCGCCCGCGTCAGTGCTGCACCGAAGCCCGCGCCACCGGTTGCGGCCTGCGGCAGCGCATCGGCGATGCGATAGGCGGCAGCCGCAGCCCCTGCTGCGGCGAGTGGCAGCGGCATCAGCGCAGCGCCTCGATGGTGCGGGTCAGCATGCCGCGCGTCACTTCCAGCACCTGGAGATTGGCGGCGTAGGATCGCTGCGCCTCGCGCATGTCCATCGTCTCGATCAGGCTGTCCACATTCGGCATGCGGACATAGCCGCGCGCATCGGCCGCCGGGTGGGACGGGTCGAAGCGCAGCGGGAAATCCCCCGTCGCATGGCCGATGCGCCCGACGCGCACCGTCTCGGCGCCGGCCTCACGATCCATCCTGTTGCGGAAGGTGACCGTCTTGCGGCGATAGGGATCCGCACCCGGCGATTGCCCGGTGCTGTCGCGGTTGGCGAGGTTCTCCGCCACCACGCGCAGCCGCGTGGACTGCGCCTGCATGCCGGCGGCCGAAATGCGCAAGGCTCGATCGAGGTCCATGCCCATGCCCCTTTACTGGTTGCGCCCGAGGGCGGTTCGGAACAGCCCGAGGTAGCGACGGTGCAGCCCCACCGCGAGGGCGTGCGCCGTCTCGGTCTCCGCGATGCGCAGCGCCTGGCGGTCGAGTGCCACGCCGTTGCCGTCCATGCTGCGTTCGACCCGCCGTTCCCGCTGCGTCCGCGCATCGCGCGTGGGTGCAAGGTGCCGCGGATCGGTCTGCGTCATGACGCCCTGCGCCCCAGCCAGCGCCTGCGCGAAGGGCCGCATGTCCGATGGCCGGAAGCCCGGCGTATCGGCATTGGCGACATTCTGCGCCAGCACGCGCTGGCGCGCATCGAGCCAGCGCAGTCGGGTCTCGGCCAGCGCGATCGGGCCGGTACGGGTCGGGTCCATCGCGCATCACCTCGCATGAGCACGGCGAAGGATCGGTTAATGGCGGCGATAACCTCGCGGTAACCAGGCGCGGTGTTGGATGCGCGCATGGACGGCATCGACATCGGCGCGACATCCGAGGCCCGGCAGGCCAGCGTTCTGCTCGCCGCGATCGAGGCCATGGAGGCGACCTTCTCGGTCGCCGGGGCGCTGCTCGCCGAACGTCGACGAATCGACCTCGATGGGCTGGAGACGGAGGTCGAACGCCTTTGCGTCGCCTGCCTCGCCACCCCGCGCGGCGCGGCGCCGGCGGTGCGCGCGCGGCTCGAAGGGTTGCTGCGCTCGCTCGACCGCCTGCGCGTGGCATTCGCACCACCCTAACGCGCCGGACCGATCACCCCCGGCAGGAGGCCGCGGCATGATCAGCATCGACACCACATCCTGGATCACCGCCGCCGCCGCATTGGCCGGCGTGGTCGCGCTCATCCTGCTTGCCGGGCGGCTCGCACGGCGCGCCGGGCTGGCGCCGCCGCAGGGCAATGCGCGCCTGCGGGTCGAGGAGAGCATCGCGCTCGATGCGCGCCGGCGCCTGCTGCTGGTGCGCTGCGACGGCCGCGCCCTGCTGCTGATGACGGGTGGCGCGCAGGACCGGGTCGTCGGATGGCTGCCGGAAGGCGGCGCATGAGGCGCGCGTTGCTTGTCGTCCTGATGCTGATGCTGCCCGGCGCCGCGCTGGCGCAGTCGGTGGCGATCGACCTCGGCCAGACGGGCCAACCGGGCGCGACGGCGCGGCTGGTGCAGCTGACGGCGCTGATCGGCATGCTGTCGCTCGCGCCGTCCCTGCTGGTGATGGCGACCGCCTTCGCGCGCATCGTCATCGTGCTGGCATTGCTGCGCAGCGCGATCGGCGCCCAGGGCATCCCGCCCAACCCGGTGCTGGTCGGCCTTGCGCTGTTCCTCACCTTCTTCGTCATGCAGCCGGTCTTCGAGGCATCCTGGACCCAGGGCATCGCCCCGATGACGGAAGGCCGCCTCGCCGAACTGCCCGGCCTGGAAGCCGCGGCCGAACCCTTCCGCCGCTTCATGGCCGCCCATGTGCGCGAGGATGACCTCACCCACTTCATCGAGATGGCCAACCTGCCGCAGCCCGCAAGCGCCGAGGCCGCGCCCTATCGCGCCCTGGTGCCGGCCTTCATGGTCAGCGAGCTGCGCCGCGCCTTCGAGATCGGCTTCCTGCTGTTCCTGCCGTTCCTCGTCATCGACATGGTCGTGGCCTCGGTGCTCATGTCGCTCGGCATGATGATGCTGCCGCCATCGGTGGTGGCGCTGCCCTTCAAGCTGATCTTCTTCGTACTGGTGGATGGCTGGCGGCTGGTGGCGGCGTCCCTCGTGCAGGGGTTCGCAGTCATGTGATTTCCTGGACAGCGCGGATCGCCCGGCGCAAGGCTAGATCAGGCTGCAACCCGGGATCGCCATCATGCGCGTCCTATTCGCCTGCCTGCTGTCACTGCTGGCGCTCCCGGCCGTCGCGCAGCGCGCGCCGCCCTGGGAAGGCATCTGCCAGAATCCCCTGGGCGTCGCCGCAGGCCCCGCCCAACCGGGCGCGGTCCGCACCGCGGGCCTGTGGGCCGGCTGGATCCGCTCCCGCGGCCTCGGCACGCTGCGCATCGAACGCGACCTGACGCAGCAGACCTCCAACGCGCGGGCGACGCTGAAGATCAACCTTCGCCAGCCGGAAGGCGTGGACGACAAGGATTGGCGCGCCACCTTCTTCGCCGCCATCGCCTACCGTGCCGCATCCGGCGCGCTGCCCACGGACGATTCCGGCCCCATCCTGGCCGTCGTCCATCCACCGACGCCGGAGGCGGGCATCACACCGCTGCGCGTCGAATTCACGCCGCCCGAGACCTGGTGGCGATCGATGTGGCAGGTCGCCGTCATCGCCTGCATCCCGAACCCGCCGAGCCCGGAACCGACCGCCTTCGGCATCACCGAAGTGACGGTGTCCAGCTACTACCTGTCCGTCGTGATCGGCATCGGGGCGGCCGCGCTACTGTATATCGTCATCGCCTTCACGGCGCTGCGCGTGCATGGGCAGCAGCTCGACACGCAGGCCCGCGAGCAGCGTGGCGGTGGCCGCCGCGCCTCGCCCGCCTTCTGGCGCGCGCTCAACCCCGTGGTGATCTGCCAGGACGCCTTCGGCGCGGCGAGCCTGTCACGCTTCCAGGTGCTGCTGTTCACGCTGACCGTCGTCGGCGTCTATGCCTATGTCTTCGCGCGCACGGGCAGTCTGTCCGGGCTGTCGAACACCGTGCTGATGCTGCTCGGCATCACCCTGGCGGGATCGACGCTGGCGGGCCTGGCCGATGGCCCGCCGCTGTCCACCGCGAACCGCGTCTGGCTGACGGCCACGGGCGTGCTCGACACGCGCCAGCGCACCCCGCGCTGGGAGGATCTGCTCGGCGCCGAGGGCGAGGTGGACGTCACCCGCGTGCAGGCGCTGGCATTCAGTGTCTTCGCCGCGGTCGCGCTGGTGGTGAACGGTGCCACGGACCTTGAGAACTTCACCATTCCCACCGAGCTCAACACGCTGATCGGCATCAGCCAGGCGGTCTATGTCGCCGGCAAGGCACTGCCGCGCGAATCGGCGAAGCGGCTGAACGACGAGGTGCGCGCGCTGCGCGACGCGGAACAGGCCACGCTGCGCAACCCGGCCGACGAGCCCGCCCGGCTGGAATTCGAACGCCTGCGCGCCGCGCTGCACGGCGTGCTGACGGATGTGTTCGGCGAACGCTTCCGCGCCGACCGGCTGCGCACGTTGCAGCCGGGAACGCTGGCGCCGGCGCAGGGCGGGTGATCAGCCCGCCTTCGGCAGGTGTTCCGCGATATAGGGCGGCAGGTGGAAGGCGCCGGCATGGATCTCCGGCGTCCAGTAGCGCGTGGTGCCGAGAATGCCGGCGACCTGCGCGCGTCGGCGGATCTCCTCGACCGGCACGGCGCGGCAGGATGCATCCTTGCCCGCCCAGCCCAGCGTCATGAAGCCGCCGACATAGGTCGGCACCGCGGCGAGATAGGCCCAGATGTCCGGGAAGACCTTGCCGCGACGGATCGAGGTCTCGCGCAGCTCATCTGCCTGCATCGCCGGCACGCCGCACTGGTTCACCACCATGCCGCGCGCGGTCAGCAGACGGGCGCAATTGGCGTAGAACTCGTCAGTGAACAGCACCTCCCCCACGCCGATCGGGTCGGTGCTGTCCACGATCACCACGTCGAAGGACGCGTCGGGCGCGCGGCGGACATAGTCGATGCCGTCGGCGACCAGCACCTCGGCGCGCGGGTCGTTCCAGGCGTCGCCCGCGATGCCCGGCAGATGTTCCTTGGCGAGGCGGATCACCTCGCCGTCGATCTCGACCATCACAGCGCGCTCGACATTGCGGTGCTGCAGGACGCGGCGCAGCACGCCGCCATCGCCGGCACCAATGATCAGCACGCGCTTCGCATCGCCATGCGCCAGCAGCGGCACATGGGCAATCATCTCCTGGTAGGAGAATTCGTCGGCTTCCGTGATCTGCACCACGCCATCGAGCATCATGACGCGGCCATGCGTCTCGCTCTCGAAGATCATGATGTCCTGGAATTCGGACTGCACGCGCGCGAGTTCACGCTTCACCCGGAAGCGCTGGCCCCAGGCGTCGTACAGCGTCTCATTCACCCAGAGGTCGTAGGCCATGGCTGACATCCCCATGATCGCAAGCAAAGGGGCCGGACGCTGCCGCCCGGCCCCCGTTCCGTCCGCACCGTGGCGGTGACTTAGCCGATCAGGCCGCGCTTGTGCTCGGAAAGCTGCACGCGTTCCGGCAGGAAGCCGCGCTTGAGCGCCGGCAGCGCCTTGTACGGGTCGCAATCGCCGCAGACGAAGATGTCCAGCGCCGCGTAGTCACGTTCCGGCCAGGAATGGATGGAGACATGGCTTTCCGCCAGCACCAGCACGCCCGACACGCCGCCGTTGGGCGAGAAGTGGTGGAAATGCCCGTGCAGGATCGTCGCCCCGGTCGCCAGCGCGGCCTCACGCAGCGTCGCATCGATGTGGTCGGGGTCGTCGAGATTCGTCGCCCCCCACAGGTCGATGATCAGATGCGTGCCGGCATAGCGAATGCCATTGCGCGCAATAAAGTAGTCCTTCTCGGGGCTCACCGAGCGGTCTTCGTCAATGTTCCGGGTGTCGCTCGGCAGATCCGAGACCATCCCCGGTTGGACGAGAGCATCCATGTTAAGGGCTCCTTCCAGCCAGCAGATGACCAGGGCGATCGGGGAAGTCCGATCATTTGGGTCAACGGCCGCGCGATATGGGGCAAGGGGTCAGGGGGCGCAAGTGAAATTGCACCGCATGGACCGGAAAAATTGCAGATCCCCCCCGAGGGGGACGCGCATCTCAGCGCGCGACCTGCACGCCTGCCCGCAAGGCCTCCAGCCGCGTTGGCAGCAGGCGCAGCAATCCGAGTTCGCGTTGCAGCCGCGGCAGGTCAGATATGCCGCGCACGGGGTCCGCCGTCAGCACTCCGAAGGCTTCGGCCAGGGCACCGCCTTCCATCCGCGTCCCCTGCGCCGCGCGCAACGCGGACAATCCCGCCTCATCCCCGGCCAGGGCGAGATAGGCCGCCTGACGCGCCAGCGCGGCGCGTTCCTCCTGTCCCAGGGGCGCAGGATGGGCCGGGAGGCGCGCGGCCAGGTGCTCGGCCATGGCCGCCGCCGCGCCGGTCCAGTCCCGTACCTCCGCGCGCAGATCCGCCCGCGCGGCAGCACCCTCCGGCCCCAGCGGGGTGAGCAGCGCCTCGGCCCGCGCGGGATCGTTGCGCCGCGCCAGGGCGCGGGCGCGCAGCACGGTGCGGCGCGCCGCGACCGCCGCATCCAGCCCTTCCGATTCGCTGGCATCCAACGCCGCGATCGTGCCCGCCGCATCGCCCTCGGCCGCGCGCATCGCCGCCAGCCTGGCGCCGATCTCGGCCCGCGCCGCGGGGTCCGGCGCTGCCGCCACCGCGCCCCGCAGCAGCGCCGCCGCACGATCCGTCAGGTCGAGCGCGGCGAGACGATCCGCGAGCAGCAGCACCGCGGCCTGCCCATGCGTGCCGGCGGGAAGCAGATCCGGATGCGCATCGAACAACGTCGCGGCGGTGAGCGGCGGCGCCGTCCCGAGCGCCGCGACGAAGGCATCCTGCAAGGCCGGGCGCAGTGCGGCGGCCTGGTCGGGGAACAGGCGTCCCGTCTCCTCCAACAGGGCGTAGGCCCGCTGTCCCTGGCCGGCTTCCTGCCGCAATTCGGCAATGCGGCGGCGCAGCGCCAGTTCCTCCGCCCCGCCGCGCCAGGCGAACAAGGATTGCTCCAGCGCCTCGGCGGCCGCGGGCCCGTCGATCGCGCCGATGGCCAGGCGCAGTTCCGCCACGCGCCTGAGCGCCACGGCGCGCTGTCGCCGGTCCCGTCCAGCGCCCAGCGCGCCATAGGCCGCGATCGCATCGTCCCGCCGGCCTTCGGCTTCCAGCACCATGGCGCGCGCCAGGTCGAGACCCGGCGCACCCTCGGCCTGGGCGAGCAGCGCCGCGGCCCCGGCGGCTTCCCCGCCCTGGGCGAGCGCTTCGATCGCGATCGGCAGCACCCGGGCGCGCAAGGCGTCCGGATAGCTGAGCAAGACCGGCGCGCTGGCGCTCAGGGCGGCAGCACCCGTCTCCCCCCGCGACAGGGCGCGCCACAGCGCCACCTCGTCACGAGACGGCAGACGCGGATCGTCCAGCGAGCGCGCATCCGCCGGCCGGCCGGACAGCAGCGCCGCCACGCCATGGGCCAGCAGCAGCCGCGCATCCGCGCGCGATTGCGGGTCCTCCTGGAAGGCAATGGTGGCCATGGCCTGCGCTTCCTGCGGCATGCCCAGTGCCAGCAACGTCTCCGCCGCATCGCGCCGCGCCGGGCCGCGCGACAGGGGCGGCGCGGCATTCACCGCGGCCAGCACGTTGCGCAGGCGTTCGAGCAGCGCCGGCACCGAACCGGATGGCAGGTCGAGCAGGCGGCTCGTCGCCATGGCCGCGGCTGGTGGTTCCTGCCCCGGCTGCGGCCCGAGGCCGATCCCTTCCCCCACAGCCGCCTGCAAGGCGAAACGGTCCTCGGTGACGATGCGCAACGCCAGCCGGTCCGACCGCGCCAGGATGGCGGCCCCGAGCATGGTCGGCAGCAGGTCGAATTCCGGCAGGCGACGGGCCACCAGCACGCCCGGGCCGGGTTGGCGCAGCGTGCCGACCAGCAGGGTCTCTCCGGTCGCCGGGTCGGCAATCGCCACCGTGCCGCCGGGCTGGCCGCCCTGCAGCAGCAGGCGAGCCGGCGGGCCGGGATCGGGCGTGGCGCGCAGCGTTGGCGCATCCGCCGGGGCGGCATCGCGGGTTGCCTCCGCCACCCAGGCCGCACCATCCCGGTGCAGCGCAAGGCGCATGGGCGCGGGCAGCGTTAGGCGAAGGGCGGTACCCTCCCCCGCCGGCTGGATTTCGAGCCCACCAAAGACCGGGTGGCCGCGCAGGGCGGCAGGGTCGGCCTCGATGGTGCGGTCCAGCACCAGATGAACCCACTCGCCTCGGCGGAAGACGGCTAGGCCCGCATCGGCGCCGGCATCCAGCACGAGGGCCGCGCCACCGGGCAGCGGGCGGATGCGTGCCGAGGGCGCAGGCGGCGACAGCGGGAGCGGCGCGGCTGGGGCCTGTGTCGCGGCTGGCACCCCGGTGAGTGCGGCAACCGGGGTCTGCGCTGCCGGTGGCGTGGCACTGGATGGCGTCGCGGCCACCGGTTGCGGCCCGACAGGCGGTAGTGGCGGCGCAGCAGGTGGTGGCAGGGCCGCAGCGGCTGGCGGCGATGGCGTCGCGTCGCGGCTGCGCGATCGCTCGACATTCCCGGCTGCCGCGACCCGTGGCGTGCCTTCCGCCGCATCGCGCAGGTCCAGCACAATGCGGTTGCCGATCCGGAAATGCCGCGGCCGAACCCCAGGCGCGACGTGCAGGACGACCGCCGCGCCGTCGCGTTCGACCGCCACCACGTTGCGTGGCAGGCGGCGGGCCGGCGACAGGTCGATCTGCGCCGGCGCATCGAAGCGGATCACGACGCGCCCGTCCTGCTCCTCGACCCTGTAGCCGACGCGCGACGGCCAATCGAACACCAGCCGCCCATGATCGGCATGGCTGCCGACGCGTAGCGGCACGCGCGGCGCATCCTGACCCCATGCCGGCGACGCGACGCCGAGCAGCGCGAACAGCAGCAGCAGCGCCGGCAGGCGCATCAGTCGAAACTAGCCAGCAGGCGGTCGATCTCCGCCTGGGAGGTGCCGCCACCGGGGAGTTGCGGTCCGTTGGCGAGTTCCTGCCCCTCGGTCCGCGGGGCCGCGACAGGTGGCGGCGCGGCGGGGCGACCGGAGGCATTGGCGACCGCCGCCTCGACCCGGGATTCGATCGCCTTCAGCGCCGAGACCACCTTGCCGATGCGCTGGCCCGTGATGTCCTGGAAGGAACAGGCCTCGTAGATGCGCGTGACCGCACCTTGCAGTGCGGCGGCAGCGGCCTCCGGCACCTCGGATTGCAGGCGTTCGAGCACTTCGCAGCAATCGAGGATCTCGTTCGTCGCTTCCGCCGTGTGACCGACGATGGCGTCGAGTTCGTCGGTCGCGGAGGGGATATGCGCGCCGGTGATGTCGTCTACCGACAGGGCGGCGATCTCCGCCTTGGCGCGGGCGATGGTGCGGCCCAAGGCTTCGAGTTCCGCCAGCAGCGCCGCCTCCCGCGCCGTCAGGTCGCCGGCCATGGAATCGAGCACGGCGCGCACCGCCGCCTCGATGCGGTCGTCACCCGGGATGCCGTCAGGCATGGACCATCACCTTCTCGATCTTCTCCTTCAGCGTCTCGGCGTTGAAGGGCTTCACGATGTAGTTCGACACGCCAGCCTGCTTGGCGGCGACGACGTTCTCCGTCTTGCTCTCGGCGGTGATCATGATGAAGGGCAGGTTCTTCAGCCGGCTGTCGGCGCGCACCTCCTTCAGCAGATCGAGCCCCGTCATCGGCGCCATGTTCCAGTCGCTGATGACCAGGCCGAAATTGCCGGCGCGCAGCTTGGCCAGCGCCTCCTGCCCGTCCGTGGCCTCATCGACATTGTTGAAGTCCAGCTGCTTCAACAGGTTGCGGATGATGCGCAGCATCGTCCGGTAGTCGTCCACGATCAGGACGTTGGTGTTCCTGTCCATCGGTCGGGTCTTGCCTCCTGCCTCGGGTCCGGTCAGTTCGCCGCGGTGCGGCGCGCGCGGTGGCGCGCCAGTTCCGCCGTTGCCATCCGCGCCTTGTCGGGGCGCATCGCCCCGATCACCGGGGCGGCCTTGCGGTCGTTCATGCGGTCGAGGATCTCGACCAGCACGGGGAGTTCCAGATCGTCGAAGATCGTCGCCGCGTCGCGGGGACGCATCGCCTCATAGGTCCGCACCAGGCCGCGCCAGCCGGCTTCCTCCCGGTCGCCGCGCGCACGGTCGAGGGATTCGAGCCGCTGCTGCATCGCGGCCAGTTCCTCGACACGCCGGGCAAGACGCGCTTCGGCCGCCTGCAACACCACTTCCTGCGCCACGACGGCCTGTTCGCGCGCCTCGATGTCGGTCCGGCGGGCGCGGAGTTGTTCGAGCAGGGCACGTTCGGCCCGCGCCGTAGGGTCGGGAGCGGGCGGCGCAACCGGAACCGCGACGGCCGGCTGCGGCGATCGCATGGGGGCCGGCGGCGGGTCCGCCGCGCGCGCCGGCGCCACCACCGGCAAGGCGGGCGCGCGCAGCGCGGCGAGCAAGGCCTCCGCCTTCACCAGGAACAGCCCCGCCATGGCGAGGATCGCTGCGGGCAGCAGGCGCGGGCGACGCATCAGCGCAGCCCCCGTGCGCCGGCGGTGATGGCGCGCAGCAGGTCGCGTTCGGCCTGGCTTTGCAGCGGTGCGGGTTCGGCCGCGCGCGGCGTGTCCTGGGCCATTGGCCGGCCGGCGCGCACCAGGCCTTCCAACCGGTCGGCCAGCGCTTCGGCGCGTTCGATCAGGTAGCGGAGGTCGTCGCGCAGCGGCTCGGCGGTCGCCATGCGCTCGGCGACCTGACGCCCGGCGAGTTCGGCGGAGGCACGTAGCCGCACCATCGCGGCCTCGGCCATGCGGGCGGCCTCGCCGAGGCCCTGGGCGCTGCCTTCCATCGCGGATCGGTCGGCGCGGATTTCCTGCAACGCGCGTTCCAGCCGCAACGCGAAGGGAATGGCCGCGCCGAGCATCGCCAGCAGCAAGACCTGCAAGCCCCATTCGAGCAGCGTCATGCCGGCACCCCGCCGCGTGCGCGTTCCAGTTCCCGCGAAATGCGTACCGCGAGGCGCTGTTCCTGCCGGCCGAGTTCCGCCTCGAACAGCGGCACCTCCCCGCAACGCAGCCGCACCGGCGCACCCGGAGCGACGCCGAGCGCGATGCGGTCGCCGACCTTCAACCCCATGACGGAGGACAGCGGCACAAGCTGTTCATCGAGCACCACGTCGAGCGCCACCTCGGTCGAGCGCAGTTCTTCCGCGAGGTGCGTTTCCCAGATGCTGTCGCGGCCGAATTTTTCCCCCATGAACTGCTGCAACAGTAATTCACGCACCGGTTCCAGCGTGGCGTAGGGCAGCAGCAGTTCCAGCTTGCCGCCGCGATCCTCCATGTCCACGCGCAGGCGCACCAGCACGCAGGCGTTGGACGGCCGCGAGATCGCTGCAAAACGCGGGTTCACCTCCAGCCGTTCGAAGCCGAAGACAACGGGGCAGAGCGGTTCGAACGCCGCGGTCAGGTCGTCCAGCACCACGCCGATCAACCGCTCGACCAGGGTGCGCTCGATGGTGGTGTAGGGGCGGCCCTCGATCCGCATCGCCGCGGTGCCGCGCCGCCCGCCCAGCAGCACGTCCACCACGGAATAGATCAGCGCGGAATCGACGACGACCAGCCCGTAATTGTCCCATTGCGCGGCGCGCGTGACGCCCAGCATCGCCGGCAGCGGGATGGAATTGAGATAGTCGGCGAAGCGCAGGGAGACGATGCCGTCGATCGACACCTCCACATTGTCGGAGGTGAAGTTGCGCAACGTGGTGGACATCAGCCGGACCATGCGATCGAAGACGATCTCCAGCATGGGCAGGCGTTCATAGGAGACGAGCCCGGAGGAGATGATCCTCTGGATGCCGCTTTCCTCGCCGCCCTCCCCACCCTTGCTGTCGAAGCCGAGCAGGCTGTCGATCTCTGCCTGGTTGAGCACGCGCGCCGCATCCGGCGCGGGCGCCTCGGCGGACGCGTCCTCATCCTCCAGCGCGGCACCCCAGGCGGCGGCGAGGTCTTCCTCAGACTGGCCGCTCATTGCACCAGCATCTCCACGAACAGCACATCCGTAATGCGGGGCGGGGGTTGCGTGCTGCCCGCCGGCGGGGCGACGGCGATGTTGGCGCGGGCGACCAGTTCCTCCCGCAGGCGTTGGGTGCCGGCGGAACCGCGCAACTCCTCCGGGCGCATTTCCCGCAGGTGGGTCTGGAACAGGTCGAGCAGGCGCGGCATTGCGAGCTGGATCGCCGTGGCATCCTCCGCGCGCGTGATCTCGAGCTTGCTGCGCAGCTTCACGAAGACGGGACGGCGGCCCGTCGCGTTCAGGTTGGCAATGATCTCGGGCATGTCGAAGAAGGCCGGCGGGCGCGGCGCTTCGGCCCGTGGCGCGTCCCCGCTCGTACCGGCCGGCGCCGGCCCCATGCCGAGCAGCGGCGGCAGGATGCCGGTGAACCACAACCCGGCCCCGACCCCAGCCAGCAACACGGGCGCTGCGACCAGGAGCAGCTTCTTCCTGCCCCCGCCGCCCTTGCCTGCTGCCGCTTCGCTCACCTCGGCCGCTGCCGCCGCCATGTCATGCCTCCTGCACGGGGGCATCCTCCACGCCCGCCGTTAAGGAAGGCTTGCGGCGGACCAGCGCTGCCGGGTGAAGGGCCGGCCCTGCCGCATCCCGGCAGCAAATGCCGCCCGTCAGCCGGTCCCAGGCTGGCACGCCGGTTGCCCTTCCGTCGCACGGATACGGAGACGGCGTCATGGACAGCCCCGGCTACATCATCCTTTCGCGCCTCGCGCTGCAGTCCCGCGCGACCGAGGTGCTGGCGCACAACGTCGCCAATGCCGACACACCCGGCTTCCGCGCGCAGCGCCCGGTCTTCGCGCAGTTCATCAGCCGCCAGGATGCCGCACCGCCGGGCGGGCGGCCCGTCGCCTATGTGCAGGACCGCGCCACCTGGCGGGAGATGGACGCCGGCGCGCACCAGGTCACCGGCAATCCGCTGGATGTCGCGATCAGCGGCGCGGGCTTCTTCGCCGTCGAGACGCCGCGCGGCGAGCGTTTCACCCGCGCCGGGCGCTTTTCCATCGGCCAGGACGGCCGGATCGTGGACATGGAAGGCCATGCGGTGATGGGCGCGGAGGGCAATGCTATCGCTGTCTCCGCCAACGACACCCGCATCACCATCCAGGGCGACGGCACGGTGCGCAGCGAGAACGGCCCGCTCGGCCGGCTGCGCATCGTGCGCTTCGACAACCCCCAGACGCTACGCGCCGAAGGCGACCGCCTGTTCGACCCGGCCGGCGAAGACCCGCAACCCGTCGAACGCCCCGCCGTGGTGCAGGGCGCGCTCGAGGGCAGCAATGTCCACCCGATCCTGGAGATGACGCGCCTGACCGCCGAGCTCCGCGAATTCCAGTTCGCCGCCCAGTTCGCCGAACGCGAGGGCGAGCGCCTGTCCACCGCCGTCGAGCGCATCCTGCGCCGCCGCTCGTAAGGACCGCCACCGATGCGATCGCTGACCATCGCCGCCACGGGCATGCAGGCCCAACAGAACAACGTCGAGGTCATCTCGAACAACATCGCCAATATCTCGACCACCGGCTTCAAGCGGCGGCGGGCGGAGTTCCAGGATTTGATCTACCAGAACCTGCGCCGCACCGGATCGCAGAGCGCCGATACCGGCACGACGCTACCCTCCGGCGCGCAGATCGGCCTCGGCGTGCGCACCGCCGCGGTCTACCGGATCAGCGAGCAGGGCAACCTGCAGCAGACCGAGAACCGCTTCGACCTCGCCGTGCGCGGCAACGGCTTCTTCCAAATCCAGATGCCCTCGGGCGAGACCGCCTATACCCGCGACGGCACCTTCGGACTTTCGGCGGAGGGCACCATCGTCACGGCGGAAGGCTTCGTCGTGCAGCCGGGCATCACCATCCCGGCCAATGCGCGCGACGTGACCATCAACGCCAATGGCGAGGTGCTGGCCAAGATCGACGGCCAGACCAATCCGCAGAATGTCGGGCAGATCCAGTTGGCGATCTTCGCCAATGAGGGCGGGCTGGAGGCGGTGGGCGACAACCTGCTGCTCGCAACGCCGTCGTCGGGGGAAGCGCAGCAGGGCTCGCCCGGCGCGGTCGGCTACGGCCAGACCATGCAGGGCTTCATCGAGACGTCGAACGTCAATGTGGTGCAGGAGATCACCTCCCTGATCACCGCGCAGCGCGCCTATGAGATGAACTCGCGCGTCATCACCGCCTCGGACGAGATGCTGTCCACCCTGACGAGGCTGCGCTGATGCGCCGGCGGTCCCTGGCCCTGCTGGCGCTGGCAGCGGCGCTGCCGGCGCGCGCGCAGGGTATCCCGCCCGCCCCGCGCCCACTGGTGCTGACCGAGGATGGCGTGCTGCGCCTTGGCGAGTTGTTCGAGAATGCCGGCGATGCCGGACAGGCCGTGGTGGGTGCGGCGCCGGCGCCGGGGCGGCGGATGATGCTCGATGCGGCACAGCTCTCCGCCATCGCACGCCGGCATGGGCTCGCCTGGCGGCCACTGTCGGGCGAGGAACGCAGCATCGTCGAACGCCCCGGCCGCCCCCTGCCGCGCGAAGAGATCGAGGTGCTGCTGCGCGAGGATCTCGTGCGCCTCGGCGTGGATCCGGAGGCGGAACTGGAACTGCCCGGCTTCGCGCCGCCTTCCGTGCCGCTCGGCGTCCTGCCGCAGGTGATGCTGGAAGCCGCGCATTACGACGCCCCGACGCGCCGCTTCGCCGCGACGCTGGTGGTCACGGCCGATGGGATGGCGGGCTGGCGCGGAAGGTTGACCGGGCGCGCCCTGCCGACCGTGCCGGTGGTGGTGGCGACGCGCCGGCTTGCGGTTGGCGACATCATCGGACCAGGCGACCTGCGTGAGACGCGCCAGCGCGCCGAACGCGTGCGGCCGGGGACCGCCCAGCGCGCGCAGGAAGTCGCGGGGCGGCAGTTGCGTCGGCCGATCGCGGCTAACCTGCCTTATCTGCTGGTGGATTTGGTCGCGCCGACCATCGTGGCGAAGAACCAGACCGTGCTGATGGTGCTGGAGGGACCAGGCTTTGCGCTGACCGCGCAGGGGCGGGCGATGGAAGCCGCCGCGCGGGGGGAACTCGTGCCGGTGATGAACCTCGCCTCTCGCTCCGTTGTGGAAGCCGAGGTCATTGCCCCCGGGCGGGTGCGCGTGCTGGCCGGCGCCGTGCCGATGCAGGTCGCGCGGAGGTACTGAGATGCGCCGCTTCCTGCTGCTGCTGATGCCGATGACGCTGATGGCCTGCTCCGGTGCCGAGCGGCTGTCCCGCCTCGGCGACGAGCCGGAGATGGCGGGGGTCACCAACCCCACCGCCGACCCGCGCTGGCGCCCAGTGTCGATGCCGATGCCGAACCCGCAGGACCCGCCGCTCGCCAACAATTCGCTGTGGCGACCCGGTAGCCGCACCTTCCTGCGCGACCAGCGCGCGGCGACCGTCGGCGACATCGTCACCGTGCTGGTCGCCATCGCCGACGAGGCGGAATTGCAGAACCGCACCGTGCGGTCGCGCGACAACAGCGAGGGAATGGGCATCCCGCAGATTCTTGGACTGCAATCCTCCTACGCCCGGCTGTTCCCAACCGGGATCGACCCGTCCCGCCTGGTGGAGGCAAGTTCGACCAGCGGCGTGAACGGGGCCGGCGCGATCCGCCGCAACGAGAGCGTGACGCTGCGCGTCGCCACCACCGTCTCCCAGGTCCTGCCGAACGGGAACCTGGTGGTGACGGGCCGCCAGCAGGTGCGGGTGAACAGCGAGTTGCGCGACCTGACGGTGGGGGGCGTGATCCGCCCGCAGGACATCGCGTCGGACAACACGGTGCGGCATGACCGGCTGGCCGAGGCGCGGATCGCCTATGGCGGGCGCGGCACGATCAGCGACGTGCAGCGGCCGCGGACCGGGCAGGAATTGCTCGACGTGATCCTGCCGTTCTGATGCTTCGTGGTTGCCGCCGCAGTGTCGGTCCGGGCAAACAGGGCGCATGTGCGGGCGATATTTCCAGCAGCGAGCGTCGGGCGAGGTCGCGCGGCATTTCGGTGTCTCAACAGGGCTTCCGAACCTGCCGCCGTCCTTCAACCGGGCACCCACGCAGGATGGGCTGGTCCTGCGCCGGCACCCCGAGACCGGGGCGCGCCATCTCGATGCACTGCGCTGGGGGCTGGTACCGCGCTGGGCGAAGGATGCCTCGGGTGGGGCGCGGATGATCAACGCCCGCAGCGAATCGGTCGCCGAGAAGCCCGCCTTCCGCGAGGCCTTCCACAAGCGCCGCGGCATCGCCCTGGCCGACGGCTTCTACGAATGGGAGCAGCACGGGCCGAAGGGTGCAAAGCAGCCCTTCGCGGTCGCGATGGCCGATGGCGCGCCGATGCCGTTGGCCGCGCTGTGGGAAGGCTGGCGGGCGCCGGACGGAAGCATCCTGCGGACCTTCACCATCCTGACGACGCAGGCGGTGCCGGAACTCGCGGTACTGCACGACCGCATGCCGGTGATCCTGCCGCCCGAGGCATGGGACGCCTGGTTGGGCGACGCGCCGGCGGATGACGCGACGCTGCACGCGCTGCTGAAGCCCTATCCGCGGCAGGCCCTGGCGGTCTGGCCTGTCGGAACGCGCGTGGGCCGAGTCGCGGAGGATGATGCCGGGCTGATCGAGCGCGACCCGCTCGCCCAGCCGCCACCCGGCCTGGACGACCCGCCGCCGCGTTTCGGCACCTGAACCGCCGGCAATCGGCCCGATGCCCTGCATCGGGCCAGGAGCGCAAAGCGCGACCGCGCCCAGACCGTCAGCCGCCCCCGGCGCGCCAGTCTATGGCGCGGAGGCAAGGCGGCCGGATGGCCGCCGCCCGCCGTGTGAGGGCACGCACAAAAAAAAGCCGCAAAAGGCGGCCCGTGCATCAATCGTCGCGGTGAACGCGTTCCATGCGCTCGTGGCGCTCCTGCGCCTCGATGCTCATCGTCGCGATCGGGCGGGCCTCGAGGCGCCGCAGGCCGATCGGCTCGCCGCTTTCCTCGCAATAGCCGTAGGTGCCGGTCTCGATCCGGTCGATCGCCTGGTCGATCTTGCTGATCAGCTTGCGGGCCCGGTCACGGGTGCGGAGTTCGAGGGCGCGGTCGGTCTCGACGCTGGCGCGGTCCGTGAGGTCGGGTTCCGCGATCCCGCCTTCGGAGAGGGAGGAGAGTGTCTCGCCTGCCTCCCTCAGCAGGTCCTGTCGCCACTTGAGCAGCTTCTGCCGGAAGTATTCCAGCTGAAGCGGGTTCATGAACTCCTCGTCGTCCGAGGGTCGGTAGTCCGGCGGCAGCGTCACGAGCATATCAATCCATTCCCCCGGGCCGAGAGTGCGATCCGCTCCTGCCGGAGCGGGCACCCCCCCTCAATGCGGGCGGAACATAGACGCGTGCCCCGGGCAAAGCCAAGGGGGGAGAAAGCGACAAATCCCTGAAACAGCGCGCTTTTCAGTCCGGTGACGAAGCGGGGTCCAGACCGTGGCGCGCAAGTTCCACCCGGGCCCGCAGCCGGATGGCCGTGAGAGCGGCGGCCAGGGCCGGATCCGCGGCTTCATCCCCCGGCAGCAGCACCGCCAGCGCACGGAGTCGCGCGGGGTCCGCCGACCCGTCGAGCAGCCCGAGCTGGAGGTCGGACAGGGACCGCAACAATGCCTCCCCGCGCTTGCGGGCGCGGGCGTCGCGCTCGGCCGCCGGGGCCGATTCCTGCAAGGCAAGCAGGCCGATCGCCTGCGCCGGCGCGGCTCCCTGCGCGGCCGCCGCCCCGCCAGCGGGGGCGCCACCCAGGCTGAAGCCGCCGGCGGACCCGCGCAGCGCCCGCCCCTTCCCCGCCGCCACCCCGCCCGACACGCCACGAACGCCGACCATGGCCCTTCCCTTCCGCATCACCGGCACCTCCGGCCTGGTCCCGGCAAAGCCTGCCGGCCTTCGCCGCCCCCACAGCTGGCATGGGCCTTGCGCTTGCCTCCCCAGCCCCGCGGAAGGCCCGCGGGGTCCGAACCGGGCAAGCGCGCGGGAGACGCATCTTGGGCCGCAATGCTTACGCGAGAACGAAGACGCTGCTGGCCGGGCTGCTGCTCGCACTCGGCCTGGTGGCGCCGGCCGCGGCCCAGGTGCGCATCAAGGACATCGCGGATGTGGAAGGCGTGCGCGACAACCAGCTGGTCGGCTACGGCCTGGTCGTCGGGCTGAACGGCACGGGCGACCGGTTGCGGTCCGCCGTGTTCACCCGGCAATCGCTGGTGGGGATGCTGGAACGGCTCGGCGTCAACACGCGCGACAATGAACGGCAGCTCGATACACGCAACGTCGCGGCGGTGATGGTCACGGCCAACCTGCCGCCCTTCGCCCGGCCGGGCAGCCGGATCGACATCTCGGTCTCGGCCCTGGGCGACGCCACGAACCTTACCGGCGGCACGCTGCTCGTCACGCCGCTGCTGGGTGCGGATGGGGAGGTTTATGCCGTCGCGCAGGGGTCCATCGCGACCGGCGCGATCAGCGCGCGCGGGGCTGGTGCCTCCGTCACGCGCGGCGTGCCGACCGCCGGGCGGATCGCCAATGGCGCCATCGTGGAGCGCGAGGTTCCCTTCCAACTGGCCGCGCGCGACCGCGTGCGGCTGTCGCTGCGCAATCCGGACCTGACCACCGCGCGGCGCATCGCCGCGGCGATCAACGGCGCACTGCGCGGCGATGTCGCGGCGGCGACCGATTCACGCACCGTCACCGTGGCGCTGGGCGGCCGCAGCCCGGTCGATTTCCTCAGCCGCATCGAGCAACTGCGCGTCGAACCGGACCAGGTCGCGCGCGTAGTCATCGACGAGGCATCCGGCACCATCGTCATGGGGGCGAATGTGCGCGTGTCCACCGTCGCCATCGCGCAGGGCAACCTGACGATCCGCGTCACCGAGACACCGCAGGTCAGCCAACCCAATGCGCTGGCGCAGGGCGAGACCGTCGTCACCCCGCGCACCTCCATCGAGGTGGACGACCAGGCGAACCGCCGCATGGGCGTACTGCCGCAATCCGTCACGCTGCAGGAACTCGTGCGCGGGCTGAACAGCCTCGGCGTCGGGCCGCGCGACCTCATCACCATCCTGCAGGCGATCAAGGCGGCCGGCGCCTTGCAGGCCGAGTTGGAGGTCCGCTGATGGATACCCCCGCGACCACTCCGGTCCAGTCGCGCGCCCTGCGTGCGCCGGGCAACGCCACCAGCGACGCCGCGCAACGCCAGGCCGCCCGGGACTTCGAGGCGCAGGCGCTGGGCATGCTGATGCAGCCGATCTTCGCCACCGTCGACACGGCCCGGTTCCGCTTCGGCGGCGGCGCGGCCGAGGCGCAGTGGCGCCCCATGCTCGTCGATGCCTATGCCGCCGCCGCCGTGCGGTCGGGCCATGGCATCGGCCTCGCGGATGCCGTGTTGCGGGAGTTGCAGCGCATCCGTGGCGACCAGACCAACCCCAACACGGGAGACAGCGGACCATGATGGACAGCCTGATCATCGCCGGCCAACGCCTGGCGGACGCACTTCGCGCGGAGAACGAGGCGCTGGCGAAGCTCGACCTGCCGCGCGCGGCGACGCTCGCGAGCAGCAAGATCGCCGCATCGGATGCCTTCGCTGCTGCCTTCGCCGCACAGGCGAAGCACGGCACCGCGCCCGACGGTCCGGTGCGCCAGGCGGCTTCGCTGCTGACACGACGACTTGAGGAACTCGGTCAGGAGAACCGGCGCCTGCTCGAACGTGCCGTCGCGCTGCAATCCCGCGTGATCGAGACGATCGCCGGCGCTGCGTTGCCGCGCATGACGGCGCGGGGCTATGCCCCTGCCGGCAAACGCGCAGCAGAGGCGCGCCCCCCCGCGCTGGCGCTGTCCGCCCGCGCCTAGCGCCAGGTCTCGGCATTCCAAAGGCCCCCTGGCCTTTGGTGGGGGTGGCTACCCTTCGCTACGCCGCCATCATTTCCAGCAGGGCATCCAGCGGCCCAAGCATCGACACCCGCAGCATCTCCGTCGCGAAGATGGCCTTGTTGTGCGCCGACGCCTCACGCAACCGCCGCATCTCCGCCGCCGAAAACCCCGGCGGCCGTTCGAGGAATCGCGCCACCGCCTGACGCGCCGCGGCGAAGCGTGCGACGGGCCTGGCCTGTGCGTCGTAATCGTGATCCACGAAGTCCCGTAGCAGGTCGAAGCCGAGCGCCTCCAACCCCGCGATGGTCCCTTGATTGCCAAAGACGATGAAGGGTAGCCCGCTCGCCAGCGCCTTCAGCGTCTTCTCGGTCCAGCGGGCAAGGCCCGGCCCGGCCATCTCCGTCTCGGTGACGACGAAGAGTTCCGAAGCGGCAACCTCGGCTTCGGGCAGGCTGAAGATGCGTTCCTGTGGGTGCGCGAAGGCATCCGTGTCGCCGCCGAGATGCAGGCCGCTGTCGATCAGTCCCGCCACCCGCGCGGCCGCCGCCTCCGGCGCTTCGGGCGCGAGGCGCGCCGTGGCGTCGAGGAAGTGCTTCCGCCATGCCGCGTCGATCGCCTCGCGCTGGGTGGAAAGCGACAGGTAGCCCGGTTCCGCCCGATCCATCAGCCACAGTGCGATCAGCGCGCGATGCGGTCGCAGCATGTAGTTGAGGCAGATCCAGCGATGCCGCCGCACGCCATCGGCGGACAGGGCGAAACCCCAGCGCCAGCCGCGCGGCCGGCGCCCCACCAGCCGGTCCCACAGCCCGAAGCCGTAGGAATCGGCGGTGACGACCTGCAGCGGCTCAAGGTCGCGCGCCGCGCAGAAGGCCTCATAGGCCGGTCGTTGCCGGCGGTTCTGCTGCAGCCAGGCGGCACGCCCGGGCGCGATACGCGCGGTCTCCAGCGCCGCATGGAGCGCCTCGGCGTGGACAGGTGCGAAGCCGCGCCCCTCGCTGGCACCATCGAAGGCGACGATGCCCTCCCCACCACGGATCCGGTCGAGCACCTCGGAGGGCAGATCGAGCAATTGCCGGGCCGCATCCTCCGGCCGGTTCAGCAGGCCGAGCCGGGCCAGCGGTGCCGCGATCGGCACGGCACCGGGGCGCGGAACGCCGCCCGGGGGCGGCAGCGGCTGCATCGCCCGGAACAGCGGGCCGAGCCCCGGGGCGTCCGGCGCCATGACCGCGCAACGCGCCACGACCGCGAGGCGTTCGGCCAGCGCGGGCGGCAAATGAGGGGCGGGCGCGATCATCCGTCCTTGCATGGGCGCCCCGCGCGGTGACGTCCAGCCCGCGGCTTGCTCACCCGTGCCGCCCGGCGCAGTTTGCGCGCGTGATCAACCTCCTGCGACGACATGCCAGCCTGCTGGTGACCGCCACCGTCGGGGCCGTAGCCGCGGCCGCGCTGTGGCGGCGCGACGGCGGGCCCGCGGTCGGCCGCGCGCTGTATCACGCCTGGGAATTGTTCCTGTTCATTGCGCCGTCGTTGCTCGCGGGCCTGCTGCTGGCGGCAGCGCTGCGGCAGTTGATGGCGCCAGGCGCGTTGGCGCGCTGGATGGGGGCCGACAGCGGCTGGTTCGGCCTGTGTGTGGCGACGCTCGCCGGCACGCTGACACCCGGCGGACCGATGGCGGCCTTTCCGCTGGTGCTGGTGCTGGCGGGCGCGGGGGCGGATCGCGGGGCGCTGGTCGCCTATATCCTCGGCTGGTCGCTGAACGGCTTCCAGAAGCTGCTGGTCTATGAGGTGCCGCTGCTCGGCCCCGAATTCGCGATCATGCGCACGCTCATCACCCTGCCCATGCCGATTTTCGCGGGCTGGATCGCGCGCCGCCTGCCGATCGCCTGGGAGCCGCCGAAGTGACGCTGGGACAAGCCTTCCTGTGGGTCCTGGCGCTGATCGCACTGGGCTTCTGCCTGCGGCGCGGGCCGGGCACGGTGCGGCGGGTGGGGGTCGAGACCAGCCAGAGCCTCATCAAGATCCTGCCCATGTTCGCCGTGGCGCTGCCCATGGCCGCCTTCCTGGCGGAACTGATGCCGGCCGATGCCGCGGTCGCCTGGATCGGCCCGGATTCAGGGTTCATGGGGGTGGTGATCGCCTCGGTCGCCGGCGGGTTCATGCCCGGCGGACCCTTCGTCACCTTCCCGCTCGTGCTGGCCTTCTCCAAGGCCGGGGCGGGGGTGCCGCAGATGGCCGCGCTGATCACCGGCTGGTCGATCTTCGCGGTGCACCGGATCATCTCCTGGGAGTATCCGCTGCTCGGCTGGCGCTTCGTCGTCATGCGCATGGTCTCGGCACTGCCGATGCCGATCATCGCCGGGCTGTTGGCCGAGCTGGTGGTCGAGGTGTTTCCCATCACCCTCGGCGTACCCTGACGATGGCCGATGCCCGCATCCGCCTGGCGGAGCCGGGGGATCTCGATGGGATGTTGGATCTCTACCGCCATCTCAACGCGGATGATCCACGTCCGTCCGCCGCTGCGGCCGAAGCCGCCTGGCGCGCCCTTCTCGCGTCGGGGCTGACGAGTGTCTTCGTCGCCGAGGCGACGGGGCGGCCGGTGGCCAGTTGCACCCTCGTCATCGTGCCGAACCTCACCCGCGGCGCGCGGCCGTATGGCCTGATCGAGAATGTGGTGACGCATGCCGCGCATCGGCGGCACGGCTTCGGCCAGGCGGTGCTGAAGGCCGCGCTGGATGCGGCCTGGGCCGCCGACTGCTACAAGGTCATGCTGGCGACTGGCTCGCGCGAGGAGGCGACGCTGCGCTTCTACGAAAGCGCCGGTTTCACCCGCGGAGGCAAGACGTTCTTCCAGGCCCGGAGGGACAACCTCCATGGCAACGACATCTAGCCCCCACCACCCCGCTTCGTGCATGACGGCGCCGATGAAACCTGACGCTGCCGATCCGGACTGGGATGCGATGCTCGCCGCGCGCGATGGCAAGGCGCCGGCGGGCGGGTTGGCGCCCCTGTTCGCGCCGATCCTCGCCGAAGCCACCGCGCCGGATGGCTGCCGGGTGGTCGGGCGGCTGGCGCAGACGCTGGACGGGCGCATCGCCACCGCCTCCGGTTCGAGCCAGTGGATTGGTGGGCCGGGCGACATCCTGCACACGCATCGGCTGCGCGCGCTGTGTCATGCGGTGGTGATCGGCGCCGGCACGGTCCGCCATGACGATCCGCGCCTGACGACGCGAGAGGTGCGCGGCCCCGATCCGCTGCGCGTGGTGATCGACACGGATCGCCGCCTGTCCGCTGACTATCGCATCTTCCGCGAAGGCCCGCCGACGCTGCTGGCCTGCGCCGAGGACGCGCCGGGTGAGGACCGGCACGGCACCGCCGAGGTGCTGCGCGTCCCACGCGCCCCATCGGGCGGCATCGCGCCCGAGGCGCTGTTGCGGCTGCTCGCGGCGCGCGGCGTGACGCGCATCTTCGTCGAGGGCGGCGGGCTGACGGTCTCGCGCTTCCTCGCCGCGGGCTGTCTCGACCGGCTGCATGTGACTGTTGCGCCGGTGCTGTTGGGCTCCGGCATCCCCGCCTTCACCCTGCCGGAAGTGCCGCGCATCGCCGATGGGCTGCGCTTCACCTGGCAGGTGTATCCGATCCCGCCGGACATCCTGCTCGACATCCCCATCGACCGCGCGCAGCCGGGATGCCCGGCATGATGGCGCGCGCGCTTTGGACGGTCGCCGCCGGCCGCTGCGAAATCCGCACGGAGACGCTGCCGCCGCGCGGCCCCGACCAGGCGCTGATCCGCGGCGTCGCGAGCGGCATCTCGCGCGGCACCGAGCGGCTGGTGCTGATGGGCCGCGTGCCGGAAAGCCTGCAGCACGCGATGCGCTGCCCATTGCAGGCCGGCGATTTCCCGTTCCCGGTGAAGTACGGCTACAGCGCGGTCGGCGTCGTCGAGGACGGACCGGACGCCCTGCTCGGCCGCCGGGTCTTCGTGCTGCATCCGCATCAGGACCGTTTCCTCGCCCCGGCCGCGATGTGTGTCCCGGTGCCCGATGCGGTACCGGATGCCCGTGCCGTGCTCGCCGCCAACATGGAAACGGCGGTGAACATCCTGTGGGATGCGCGGCCGTTGGTCGGCGAACGCACGCTCGTGATCGGCGCCGGCGTCGTCGGGCTGCTGGTTGCGGCATTGCTGGCGCGCATGCCGGGGATCGAGGTCGTGGTCTGCGACATCGACGCGCGGCGGCGCGCGGTGGCCGAAGCCCTCGGCGCCCGCTTCGCCGCGCCCGAGGACGCGCCGGGCGAGCGCGACCTCATCATCCATGCCAGCGCCGACCCGGCCGGGCTGCGCCGGGCGCTCGATCTCTGCGCCTTCGAGGCGCGGATCGTCGAAGCCTCCTGGTTCGGCACGCGGGAGGCGACGCTGCCGCTGGGCGAGGCCTTCCACGCCAAACGGCTGTCGATTGTCTCGACCCAGGTCGGCGCCGTCGCGCCGGCGATGCGCGGGCGGCGAACGCATGGGGAACGCATGGCACTGGCCCTGTCGCTGCTCGCCGATGACCGTTTCGATGCCCTGCCCGGCCCGACGACGCGCTTCGCGGATCTGGCCGAGGCGATGCCCCGCCTGCTCAACCCGCCACCGGGCGAGATGCCGCCGCTCTGCCCGTTCGTCACATATGGCTGACCCGCTGCTGACGGGCCACAGGCAACGATGCCTTCGGCGGGGCGTTCCTGGGTGATGGCCGGGCGGCGATGCGTCGCGCGCCCGGATGGGATCCGAAAGGATGCGCCATGACCGATATGGAACGACCGCTGCCCTGGGGAGCCGATCGCTCCCTGCCGCCCGATGCCCGTAACATCACCACCAAGGTCCGGCAGGGCATCACGCTCGGCGTGATGCGCTGGGTGCTCGGCATCTCCCTGACAGCCGTGGTGATCGGGATGGGCGTGGCCTGGCTGCTGCTTCGTTAGGCAGTAGCGCCGGATGACGCGCGGCGGCCCGGCCGCTACAAAGGCGGCATGTTCAGCCTGACCGTCGTCGACCACGTCATGATCGCCCATTCCTTCCGTGGGGAGGAATTCGGCCCGGCCCAGCGCCTGCACGGCGCCACCATGGTGGTGGAAGCGGAATTCCGCGCGCCCAAACTCGACCGCCTGAACCTGCTGGTCGACATCGCCGCGGCGAAGGTCGAGCTGCGCCGCATCCTCGACGGCTTCGACTACCGCAACCTCGATGCCGAACCGCAATTCGCAGGGCAGAACACGACGACCGAGTTCCTCTGCGCGCATATCCACAAGCTGCTGTCCGCCGCGCTGGCCGAAGGGCGCCTTGGCGAGGGCGGGCGCGCGGTGACGGGCATCAAGGTGCTGCTGCGCGAGAGCCACGTCGCCTGGGCGGCCTATGAAGGGGCGCCCGCTTCGTGACGTTGCATCTGCTCGTCCCCGGCCCCTTCGACGCGATCTCGGGCGGCTACATCTATGACCGCCGCATGGTCGAAGGGCTGCGCGCGCTTGGCGAGACGGTCGAGGTCGTGGAATTGCCCGGCAGCCACCCTGCCCCGGACGATGCCGCGACCGAAGGCGCCCGCGGCGCGCTGCGCGGCCTGCCTGCCAATGCGCGCATCGTGATCGACGGGCTCGGCCTGCCCGCCTTCCTGCCGCTGGCGCAGGACCTCGCGGAACGTCGCGCGGTGGCGTTGATCCACCATCCGACGGCGCTCGAACACGGCTTTCCCGAGGCGTCGCGGACCGTGCTCAAGGCGAAGGAACGCGCGCTGTTCGGCGCCATGGCACGGATCATCTGTACCTCCCCCCTCACCGCGCGGCGCCTGCCGGAGGAATTCGGCGCCGACCCGCTGCGCATCGGCGTGGTCGAGCCAGGCACCGAGGAAGCGCCGCGCGCCGCCGGGTCCGGCGGCCCAGGCTGCGCGATCCTGTCGGTCGGCACGCTGGTGCCGCGCAAGGGGCATGACGTGCTGATGCGGGCGCTCGCACGGCTGACCGACCTTGAATGGAGCCTGACCATCGTCGGCGACGACCGGCGCGATCCCGCCCATGCCCATGGGCTGCGCGCGCTGGCCGAGGAACTCGGCATCGCCGGCCGCGTCACCTTCGCCGGCGAGGTGACGGGCGAGGCGCTGGAGGCGCTCTATCACCGCGCCGACCTCTTCGCCCTCGCGACGAAGTGGGAGGGCTATGGCATGGCCGCGGCCGAGGCGATGGCGCGCGGCCTGCCGCTCGCGATCACCGCCGGCGGGGCGATCGCCGAAGTGGTGGTGAAGGGTTCGGCCATCGTCTCCCCGGTCGATGACGTGATGTCGCTGTCCAAGGGCATGCGCCGGGCGATCTTCGACGCCGACCTGCGGGCCGAGATGGCCGAGGCGGCCTGGGCCGGCGGCCAGGCCCTGCCGCGCTGGCCCGACCGTGCGGCCGCCTTCCGCGCCGAGATCGAGAAGGCCTACGCCTGATGGCGGAGGGCTTCGACGGCGACTGGCTCGACCTGCGCGAGGAGCAGGATGCCTGGGCGCGCGACCAGGACCTTGGTGCCCATCTTGCGGAGATCCTGCCCGCACGGCCGCGGCTGCTCGACCTTGGTTCGGGCACCGGCAGCCTCATCCGTTGGCTCGGGCCGATCATCGACCGGGCGCAGGCCTGGACCATGGTCGATGCCGACGCGGAACTGATGTCGCGCGCATTCGACACCATGGCCGACACGGCCGAGATGCTGGGGCTGTCCGCCACCTTCCCCGGAAAGAAGACGCTGCTGGTCCACACGCCGGGCGGCGCGTGGCGGATCGAGGGGCTGCTCGCGGACCTCGCCGATGCGCCGGATGGGCTGCCGCTGGATCGCGTCGATGCCGTGGTGTGCTCGGCGTTGTGCGACCTCGTCTCGCGCGACTGGGTCGGCCGTATCGCCGCGGCGTGCGCGGCGCGGTCCCTGCCCTTCTATGCCGCGCTGAACGTCACCGGACGCGACCGCTTCGACCCGCCGCGGCGCGGCGACGCGCTGATCGCACGCGGCTTCCGCCGCGACCAGCGGCGCGACAAGGGGTTCGGGGGCGTGGCACTGGGTCCCGACGCGGTCGCGGTGCTGGCCGAGGCCTTCACGGCGCAGGGCTACACCGTGCTGCGCGCGGCTTCGGATTGGCACATCGACCGGCGTGACGGCATGCTGGCCGCCGAGATCGTCACCGGCCACGCCAAGGCCGCGCTGCCCTGGGAACGGCGGCAGTCGAAGGCGATCCTCGGCTGGGCCGAGGCGCGCCGCGCACAGCTGCTGGCCGGCCGCCTGCGCGTGACGATCGGCCATGAGGACCTGCTGGCCCTGCCGCCCGCCTGAGACCGGAGAACCGTCCATGAGCGATACGCCGCCGCCCGTCGCCCTGACCGCCATCGAGGTTCCGCCGCGCGCGCGGCCGTCGATGTATCCGGCGGATCTCGTCGCCAAGATCGGCGGGCGCGAGAAGCGCGTGCTGGGCGATCTGTTCGGCTTGCAGAATTTCGGCGTGAACCTCACCCGGCTGCCGCCAGGGTCGGCCTCGGCGCTGCGCCACGCGCATGAGAAGCAGGACGAGTTCGTCTATATCCTGGAAGGGTCGTGCACCCTGGTCACCGATGCGGGCGAGACGCCGCTGTCGGCGGGCATGTGCGCTGGCTTCCGCGCCGGCACCTGGGATGCGCATCATCTCCTCAATCGCGGCGACGCCGACTGCCTCTATCTTGAGGTCGGCGACCGCACGCGCTTCGAAAAAGTCATCTACCCGGATGACGACCTGATGATCCTGCCGGGCCCGGACGGCAAGAGCGTCTACTACCGCAAGGACGGAACGCCGATTTTCTAGCGGCGCTGCCATTCGCCCCGGCTCACGGCAACGACGCTAGATTGTTGTTTTCGCGAGCATCTTCACCCAATCAGGTGATCCCTCCTGATCGGGACCTGCTCTAAGGGAGGGCGAGAATGCCCCTGTTGCTCGGCTGTATCGCCGATGATTTCACTGGCGCGACCGATCTCGCCAATACGCTGGTCAAGGGCGGCATGTCGGCCGTGCAGGTCATCGGCGTCCCGGATGGCCCGCTGCCGGACGCCGATGCGGTCATCGTCGCGCTGAAGACGCGCACCGCACCCGTCGCCGATGCCGTCGGGCAGTCGCTGGCGGCCTGCGGCGCGCTAACGCGTGCCGGGGCGAAGCAAATCTTCTGGAAATACTGCTCGACCTTCGACAGCACGGATCAGGGCAATATCGGCCCGGTGGGCGATGCGCTGCTGAAGCGGCTCGGCTCGGGCTTCGCCATCGCCTGCCCGGCCTTCCCGACCAATGGGCGAACCATCTATCTCGGCCATCTGTTCGTCGGTGGCGCGCTGCTGAACGAGAGCGGGATGGAGAACCATCCGCTGACGCCCATGACCGACCCTAACCTGGTGCGCGCGCTGTCGCGCCAGGCCGAGGGCGGTGTCGGCCTGGTGCCCTTCAACACGGTGGAACAGGGTGCCGCGGCGATCCGGCAGGCGACGACGCGGCTGGTGGAGTCCGGCCGTCGCTGGGCAATCGTCGATGCAGTGACGGATGCACATCTGATGGCGATCGGCGAGGCCGTCGCACTGCACGCGCTGGTGACGGGCGGCTCGGGCGTGGCGATGGGGCTGCCGGAGAATTTCCGTCGCGCCGGCCTGCTGCCGGCGCGGCCCGACGCCGACGCGCTGCCGCCGATGGCCGGGGCCGCGGCGGTGGTGGCCGGGTCCTGCTCGCGTGCCACGCTGGGGCAGATCGGCCTCGCGCGCGACCATGTGCCGGTGCTGGAACTGGATGCGCTGGCGACACCCGACGCGGCGGCGATGGCGGCGCAGGCGCTCGCCTGGGTGGATGGCAAGCTGGAGGCGTCGCGTCCGGTGGTGATCGCAGCCTCCGCGACACCGGACAAGGTCGCTGCCTTGCAGGCGAAACTCGGCCGCGACGCCGCCGGCGCGCTGGTCGAGGACGCGGTCGCGACCATCGCCGCGGGCCTCGTCGCGCGCGGCGTCGGGCGGCTGGTGGTGGCGGGGGGCGAGACTTCGGGCGCCGTGGTGCAGCGGCTTGGCGTGACGTCGCTGCGCATCGGGCCGGAAATCGACCCAGGGGTGCCCTGGACCTACGCCAATCCGGCGGGGCTGCACCTCGCGCTGAAGTCGGGGAATTTCGGCGCGCGGGACTTCTTCCTCAAGGCGTTCAGCCATGGATGAGGCGGCGCTCCGCGCGCAGCTGGCCATGCTTGGCGCGTCCCTGTTCCAGCGCGGGTATTCGGTGGGGACGGCGGGGAACATCTCCGTGCGGCTGCCCGACGGCTACCTGATGACGCCGACCAATTCCTGCCTCGGGCGGCTCGATCCCGCGCGGATCAGCAAACTGGCGCCGGATTGGTCGCATATCGGCGGCGACAAGCCCTCGAAGGAGGTGTTCATGCACCGCGCCGTGCTGACGGCGCGGCCCGATGCGGGTGCGGTGGTGCATCTGCATTCGACCCATGCGACCGCCATTGGCTGCCTCGCCGAACCAGGCGAGACGGCGCCGATCCCGCCACTGACGCCGTACTTCGTCATGCGCGTCGGGCGCTTGCTGCCGGTGATCCGGTATTACCGGCCGGGCGATGCCGCGATGGAATCCGACATCCACGAGGCTGCGAAGGGCGCCAAGGCCGTGCTGCTTGCGAACCACGGCCCTGTGGTGTCGGGCAAGACGCTGGAGGACGCCGTCCATGCCGCCGAGGAATTGGAGGAATCGGCCCGCCTCGCCCTGCTGCTGCGCAGCGCCGGCGCGCGGGTGCTGACGCCGGCGCAGGTGGACGACCTGCTCGCGACCTTCGGTTGATGTGGATCATGGTTGCCGGTCCCTATGCGACGGGCGGCGCCGACGCCGCGACGCGCGCAGAACGGCTGGCCGAGATGAACCGCGCCGCCCTTGCCCTGTTCCGCCTGGGCCATGTGCCCGTGATCGGCGTGAATATGGCGCTGCCCATCATCACCGCCGCCGAGGGCGATGCGTTCGATGAAGTGATGATGCCGCTCTCCCTCGCTCTCGCCGAACGCTGCGACGCGGTGCTTCGGATCGGCGGGCCGAGCGCGGGGGCGGACGCCGAGGTCGCGCGCTTCCGTGCGGCGGGCAAGCCGATCTTCACGGCGATCGCCGACATCCCGCCCGCGGCACGCGACGTCGTCGGGCACGGCCCATGATCCGCACCGCCTCCCTGCCCATGTACAATCTGGCGGAGCTGCGTCCGGTCAACGCCGCCGCCTGGGATGCGATCGCGACGTTGCTGCGCGCCCGCGGCCTGCGCGACCTGCCGGCGGCGCTCAGCTTCGAGCGTCCGGCGGTGCCCGCGTCGATCGGGCCGGAAGTGCTGTTCTCGCAGACCTGCGGCTATCCGCTCGGCACCGTCTATCGCGGCCAGCATGCGCTGCTCGGCGTGCCAGACTACATCGAGCCCGCAATGCCAGGATGCGACGCGCCATCCCTGCCCGGCCCGACGCATCGTGCGGTCTTCGTGGTGCGCAGCGACGACCCGGCGCGACGGCTCGAGGACCTGCGCGGGCGCGTCTTCGCCTGCAACAGCCGGCATTCCAACAGCGGGATGAACCTACCGCGGCGCAGCCTGGCACCGCTTGCAGGCGGGCGCGCCTTTTTCGCGCGGGTGGTGGAGACCGGCGCTCACCCGGCCTCCATGGCACTGGTGCAGAGCGGTGGTGCCGATGCCGCGTCGATCGACAGCATGACCTATGCCTTCCATGCCGATGTGCGGCCCGAAGCATTGGCCGGGCTGCGCATCCTCGACGTATCGGTGCCGAGCCCGGCAATTCCCTTCGTGACCTCAATCGCCACCGATGCGCGGACACTCGCGGCGTTGCGCGACGCTCTCATCGCCTTCGGCAGCGCGCCGGAACACGCGTCTCTGCGCCAGGCGCTGCGCCTGCGCGCGATCCTGCCGCCGGAAGGATCGGACTACCGCATCCTCGCGCGCTACGAGGCCGAGGCGGCCGCCATGGGCTATCCAGAGCTTGCCTGACGCGCCGCGCCTTGACCGTGCAGCGCCGGCAGGCGAGACCGCAGGAGAGGACGATCCAAGGGAGAGATGCCGTGACGCAACGTCGCGCCCTTCTGCTTGCCGCATCGCTGGCCGCCTTGCCCGCCCGCGCGCAGGACGCCTGGGTGCCCGACGGGCCGATCCGGTTCATCCAAGGCTTTGCGCCGGCTGGCACCACCGACATCGTCGCGCGCCTGCTCGCCCCGCCGCTGGCGGCAGCACTTGGCCAGCCGGTGGTGGTGGAGAACCGCCCCGGCGCCGGCGGTACGCTGGCCGCGGAGACCTTGGCCCGGGCCCGCCCGGATGGCCGCACCATGATGATGCTGAACAACGCCTTCGCCGTGACGGCCGCGACCTTCCGCCGGCTGCCCTATGACCCGCTGGCCGATGTCGTGCCGGTGACGCAGGTCGCGACCATGCCGCTGGTGTTCCTCACCCCGCCGAGCGGACCGCTCGCCTCCGTCGCCGCGCTGGTCGCGGCCGCGAAGGCCAATCCGGGCAGGCTCAATCTCGGCACGGTCGGCGTCGGTTCGACCCAGCATTTCGTCGCCGAAGCCTTCCAGGCGATGGTGGGCGTGAAGCTCACGCATGTGCCCTATCGCGGCACGCCGGCCGCGGTGCTGGCGCTGCGCCAGGGCGAGGTGCAGTTGGTGGTCGAGACGGTGGCCGCCGTGCTCGGCCAGGTGCGGGGCAATGAGGCGCGCGCCATCGCGCTGTCCACCGCCGAGCGCTTCCCCGGCCTGCCCCAGGTGCCGACCATGCGCGAGAGCGGCCTTGCCGAGTTCGACCTCGCGACCTGGTTCACCATCGGCTTTCCCGCCGGCATCCCCGCCGCCGCCGTCGCGCGCATGCAGGCGGAGACGGCGCGCGCGCTGGCCGATTCCGACCTCGCTGCACGGATGCGCGAGATGGGCCTGACCCCGGTCGGGTCGGACGCCGCAACCGCCGCCGCCGTGATCCGCCGCGACATCGCGCGCTGGCGCGAGCTTGTCGCCAGCGCCGGCATTCCCCAGCAGGAGTAAGCAAGACCATGACCGACCGCATCGCGCCCGCGGCGCATCCCATCGAGCCCGTGCTCGCTGCGCGCTGGAGCCCGCGATCCTACGAGGATCGCGCGGTGCCCGACGCCGCGCTGGCGCAGGTGCTGGAGGCGGCGCGCTGGGCGGCCTCCTGCATCAACGACCAGCCCTGGAACTTCCTTGTGACGCGCAGGGACAAGGACGCAGCTGGCCACGCCGCGTTGCTCGGCTGCCTGTCGGTCAACAACCAGGCTTGGGCCGGGCGCGCGCCGGTGCTGATCCTCGGCGTCGCACGGACGCATTTCGCGCATAACGGCAATGCCAACCGCCATGCGGGCTACGACCTGGGCCAGGCGGCGGCGAACCTGGCCGCGCAGGCCGCGGCGCTGGGGCTGCAGGCGCACCAGATGGCTGGCTTCGATGCGGCCAAGGCGCGCGCGGCCTTCGCCATCCCGGAGGGCTTCGATCCGCTGAGCGCCATCGCGCTCGGCTATGTGGCGCCGCCCTCGGCGCTGCCCGAGGCGCTGGCGGCGCGCGAGGTGGCACCGCGCACGCGCCGGCCGATCGCCGAGTTCACCCATCTGGGCGCGTGGGGCAGTCTGGGGTCGCCGGCATGAGCGACAACGGCCTGCATGACGAGTTGGACCTGCGCAGGCTGGTCCAGGACTGGGCGGTGTGGCGTGACGCCGGCGACTGGGACCGTTTCGCTACCTGCTGGCACGCCGACGCCCGCATGATGGCGACTTGGTTTCAGGGTCCGGCCAGCGAATTCATCAAGGTGAGCCGGGCGGGCTTCGAGCGCGGCGTGCGCATCCTGCACTTCCTCGGCGGCAGCAGCGTGGACCTGGCGGGCACCCGCGCCATCGTGCAGACCAAGATGACGATCAGCCAGCGCGCCGAGGCAGAAGGCGTGACGGTGGACGTGGTCTGCACGGGGCGCTTCTACGATTTTTGCGAAAAGCGCGACGGGCGCTGGGGCGTGGTGCTGCGCCAGCCGATCTACGAGAAGGATCGCATCGACGCGGTGGATCCGGCGGCAAGGCTGGTGCTCGATCCCGCGCTGCTGGCGCAGTTCCCGGAAGGGTACCGGCACCTGGCGTATATCCAGACGCGCATCGGCTATGCCGTGAAGCGCGACATGCCGGGCCTGGTGGGGCCGGAGGTGGCGGCGCTGTATGCGTCGGGGGCGAAGTGGCTGAACGGCGGAGTGCTAGACCGATAGCCCGGCTTGCGTCCCGTGGCGCGCGGCACCGGAGCAAGGCCCGATCGGATGGAATGATCGGATCGGCGTTCCTGCTCTAGACAATTTGAGTTGATGAAGCAGCGCCTGTCGCATCGGCGCAACCGTGCCGCGGTTCCACTCGATCCGGTGCTGCTCTAGCCTTCCCGCGGGGCTCGACGCCCCAGGGAAGGAACGCGCGATGTCAGCCATACAAGGGTGGCGCCGGATACTTGCCGGCGCCGCGGCGGCTCTCCTGCTCTCCAGTACCGCAGGGTTTGCCCAGCAGGCCCATCCGCCCACCGAGGTCCCGCCCGGCTTCGAGGTCGATCCGCATTGGCCCAAGGCCCTGCCGAACAACTGGATCTTCGGCCAAGTCGCCGGTGTGGCCGTGGACCGGCGCGACCACATCTGGATCGTCCATCGCCCGCGCTCGCTGCAGGACCGCCAGGTGATGGCCGGCCGCACGCCGCAGCCGACGATCTGCTGCGTCGCCGCGCCGCCGGTGCTCGTCTTCGACATGGGCGGCAACCTGATCCGGTCCTGGGGCGGCCCCGGCCAAGGCTATGAATGGCCGGAGTCCGAGCACGGCATCTACGTCGACGACGAGGACAATGTCTGGCTCGCCGGCAACGGCCCGCGTGACCACCAGTTGCTGAAGTTCAGCCTGGACGGCCAATTCCGCCTGCAGATCGGCCGCGCCGGCGCCTCCACCGGCAGCAACGACACCGCCAACCTCAACCGCCCCGCCGATACCGAGGTCGACATCCGCACGCGGGAGGTCTTCGTCGCCGATGGCTACGGCAACCGTCGCGTCATCGTCTTCAACATGGATACCGGCGCGTATCTCCGCCATTGGGGCGCCTATGGCGAAAGGCCGCATGACAACCGGTTGCCGGCCTATGACCCCTCCCAGCCGCCGTCGCGATCCTTCGGCAGCCCGGTGCATTGCGTACGCCTGACGCGGGATGGCCTGGTCTATGTCTGCGACCGCGTGAACAACCGCGTGCAGGTGTTCCGCCGCGACGGTACCTTCGTGCAGGAATTCTTCGTCGCGCGCGAAACGCTGCTGAACGGCGCGGTCGCCGACATCGTGCCGTCCCGCGATGCCGAGCAGCGCTTCCTGTTCAGCGCCGACAACACCAACTCCGTCGCACGCGTGCTGCGCCGGAGCGACGGCGCCGTGCTGTCCACCTTCGGCCGCATGGGGCGTTATGCCGGGCAGTTCATGGTGCCGCACAACATCGCCGTGGACAGCACAGGCAACCTCTACATCAGCGAGGTGGACACCGGGCAGCGCGTGCAGCGCTTCCGCCGGGTGGACCAGAACCGGTAGGATCGGCCCGCCGGTCCTGGAGTGTCATGCGCGATGCCGATCACCCTCGCCCTCGTCGCGCATGACCGGATGAAGCCGGCGCTGGCCGAATGGGCCGCGAGGCATGCGGCGGACCTTGCCCCGCATGCCATCGTCAGCACCGCGACGACCGGTGCCACGATCCACGCGCAATGCGCGGAGTTGCGGATCCGGCTGGTGAAGTCGGGGCCGCTCGGCGGCGACCAGCAGATCGGCGGCATGATCGCCGAGGGGCAGGTCCAGGCACTGATCTTCTTCCCCGACCCGCTGACGCCACAGGCCCATGATGTGGACGTGAAGGCGCTGCTGCGCATCGCGCTGGTCTACGACATCCCCGCCGCCTTCAGCCCAGCGACGGCGGATCTGCTGGTGGCGGGCGGGCTGCTCGCGACGGGCTGAGGGTCAGTCCTCGATTTCCGACCAGCCGGCGCGCGTCACGCCCGGTTCCAGGTTCAGCCGGGCGACGATCGCCTCGAGCCGTTCCTCCGCAGCGCCGCCGGCGATCAGTTGTGCGGTCAACACGACGCGTGGTGCGGCGCCCTCCGGGCCGGCCAGATCCTCGCCGTCCAGGCGCTGCAGCCGGGCGTCGCTCGCGGCGATCTGCTTGACCATCAACTGTCGCAACGCCGCCCTGCGCTCCGCCGTGCCGGTCACGCTGATACGAAACGCGCGTTCATATTCCGCCCCCGATCGCGGCACGCGGTCGATGGCGCCGACGATCGGGCGGATCACGATGTTCACCGCCACCACCAGCCCTGCGGCGATCCCCGCCAGGGCGAATTGCCCGGCCCCGCAGCCGATCCCGACGGCCGCCGAACACCACAGCGTCGCCGCGGTGTTCATGCCCTTCACATCCAGCCCCTGGCGCAGGATCGCCCCGGCGCCGAGGAAACCGATACCCGAGACGACCTGCGCGGCCATTCGTGAGGGGCTCGCCTCCCCTGTCGTCGAAAAGCCGATCAGCGCGAACGCAGCCGCGCCGAGGGCGACGAGGCCATTGGTGCGCAACCCCGCCGAGCGCTGGCGATACTGCCGCTCGACGCCGATCGCCGCCCCCAGTAGCAGGGCGGCGACCAGGCGCAGCGCGATCTCCTCGACGGGCATCGGCGATCCAGTCAGGGCAGCATCTTGCCGGGGTTCATCATCCCGCGCGGGTCGATCACTGCCTTCACCGCGCGCATCAGGTCGAGCGCCACCGCATCCTTGTGCGTCGCCATGGCGTGGCGCTTCGACTGGCCGATGCCATGCTCGGCCGAGAAGGACCCGCCGAGTTCGACCGCGATGGCGTTGACCATGCCTTCCGCATCCCGCGCGCGCGCCGACCATTCGTCATAGGCCGTGCCGCTCGGCGCCATCAGGCTGACATGGATGTTGCCGTCGCCGGCATGGCCGATCGCGATCAGCCGCCCCTCCGGCCAGCGCTCGGCAAGTGCGGCCTTCACCCGCGCGCAGAATTCCGGCACCGCGGAGACCGGCACCGAGGTGTCCGTGTTGACCGTCGGCGCCTCCCGCCGGCCGCAATCGGGCCAATCCTCGCGGATGCGCCAGATCATCGCGCGCTGCGCTTCGTTCTCGGCGATGGCGGCGTCGAGCACCTCCTCCGCCTCCGCCCCCGCGGCGAGCGTGTCCTCCAGCATCTCGCGCAACGGCACCGAAGGGTGTGCGGCGGCGAGTTCCACCATCACATACCAGGGGCTGCCGACCGGCAGCGGGATGCGGATGCCGATGCCATTGCGGCTCACGATATCCATGCATTCGCCGATGATAAGCTCGAAGGCGATGACATCGGCCCCGCTTTCCATGACGCGGGAGAAGAGGTTCAGCGCTGCCTCCGGCGAAGGCACGGCGACGAAGGCGGTCTCGACGCGCTTCAGCGCGGGGACGATGCGAAGGGCGGCGGCGGTGATGACGCCGAGCGTCCCCTCCCCGCCCAGGAACAGGTGGCGCAGCGCATAGCCGGAATTGTCCTTGCGCACGCGGCGCAGGTCGTTGAGCACGCGCCCGTCCGGCAGCACCACCTCGAGCCCGAGCACGAGGTCGCGCGCATTGCCCCAGCGCAGCGTGCGGATGCCCCCCGCATTGGTGGACAGCGCGCCGCCCACCATCGCCGAGCCCTGCGCGCCCCAAGACAGCGGGAACAGCCGGTCCACCGCGGCGGCAGCCTGCTGGACGTTCTGGATGATGCAGCCGGCCTCGGCGACGATCGAGAAATCCCGCGCATCGACGTCGCGGATGCGATTCATCCGTTCCAGGCTGAGCACCACTGAAGGCGGCCCGTTCGCCGGCACCACCGCGCCGCCGCACAGCCCGGTGCGGCCGCCGGCCGGCACCACCGCAAGCCCGGCCGCGGCGCAGGCACGGATCGTGGTGGCGACTTCCTCGGTGGTGCCGGGGCGCAGCACGGCGGCCGGCATGCCATGCCATTGGGCACGCCAATCGACGGCATAGGGGGCGATGTCGTCGGCGCCGGTCAGGCAGTTCCGAGGGCCGAGCGTTGCGGCGAGGTGCTGAAGCGTTTCCATGGCCGCGATCCTGCGCCGCCCTGGCTGTTGGTCAAGCGGGCGCGGCCGATCACGCCGGTTGGGGGACCGCCTTCTCGGGATACATCGCGGCGATCGCCTCGGCATTCGCGGCGATGCGCCCGCGTTCGGTGATCAGCCCCGTTACCAGCCGCGCCGGCGTCACGTCGAAGGCGGGGTTGGCGGCCGGGCTGTGGCCGGCGACGACGCGAATGGTCTCGATCCGGCCATCGGATGTGCGGCCGGTCAGGTCGGTCACCTCGGCCTGGCTGCGCTCCTCGATCGGGATCTCCTTCACCCCGTCGGCGACGCGCATGTCGAGCGTGGAATGCGGCAGCGCGACCCAGAAGGGCACGCCGTTGTCGCGCGCGGCCAGCGCCTTGAGGTAGGTGCCGATCTTGTTGGCCACATCACCCGCGCGCGTCACCCGGTCGGTGCCGACGATGACGATGTCCACTTCCCCATGCTGCATCAGGTGCCCGCCGGCATTGTCGGCGATGACGGTGTGCGGCACGCCGTGGGCACCGAGTTCGAAGGCGGTGAGTGCGGCGCCCTGGTTGCGCGGGCGGGTTTCGTCCACCCAGACATGGATCGGCAGCCCGGCGTCATGGGCCATGTAGATCGGCGCAAGCGCGGTGCCCCAATCGACCGTGGCGAGCCAGCCGGCATTGCAATGCGTCAGCACGTTCACCGGCTGGTTCGGCTTCTTCGCGGCGATCTCCTGCAACAGGGGCAGGCCGTTGCGGCCGATCGCCTCGCAGGTGGCGGCGTCGTCATCGGCGATGGCGGCGGCCTCGGCATAGGCAGCCGCCACGCGCTCCGCGGCCGGCAGGTTGCGCAGCGCCGCGAGCATCCGCTCGATCGCCCAGCGCAGATTGATCGCGGTGGGGCGCGTGGCGGCCAGGCGCTTGCAGACATCCTCCAGCGCCGCGGGGTCGCGGCGCATGGCGAGTGCGACGCCATAGGCCGCGGTGGCGCCGATCAGCGGCGCGCCGCGCGTCTGCATGGACCGGATGGCGTGGGCGACCTGCGTCTCATCGGTCAGGCGCAGCCACTCGACGTGCCAGGGCAGCTTGGTCTGGTCGAGGATGCGGACCGACCAGCCATCCTCCGCATCCACGCGCACGCTGCGATACCAGGTGCCCTCGATCTTCATGCCCGTCCCTTCCCTATCGCAGCGGCCCGATGCCCTGTCCCGCGCCGGCGCGCAGGGCGTGGCCGCGCCCAGGCCAGGGCGCCGCACGGCCTGCGAGCCTAGCCGCCGGATGGCGTCCCAGGCATCCAGGATCTGCTGGATTCTAGATTCTCTCTGGATTCTAGATTCTCTGGTGCAACGCGCAGACCAGCGTGAACAGCCGCCGCGCCGTCTCGAAATCGACCTCGATCCGGCCGTCGAGGCGCTGGCGCAGCAACTCCGCGCCTTCGTTGTGCAGGCCACGCCGGCCCATGTCGATCGCCTGGACACGGGATTCCGGGCCGCTTTCGGCGACCGCCTGCTCATGCGCCTCGACCACCATGTGGTAGTCCTTGATCAGGCGGCGAAACGGCCCGAGCGCCAGGGCGAGGACATGCAGCGGACGGTTGTCGACGTCGCGGATGTCGAGCACCAGCCGCCCTTCGCGCACGGACACGGCCAGCGCATAGGGACCCTTGGGCAGGTTCGGCGGGCTGAAATGGTTGCCGGTCAGCAGGTCCGCGATCGCCTGGCGGCGATCGGCCTCGGCATAGACGGACGGCGCCGGCGGTTCCTCCGGCAGTTCGACACGGATCAGGCGCTGGTCACGCATCGCGCGGTGCCTGTCGCGGCGCAGGGGTCGGAATCTGCGCGCCCTGTTCGGTCCCGGTCAGGCCGAGCCGCATCATCCAGGCCACCACCGCCCCCTTGATCGGGCGGAGGAACAGCGCGCTGAGGATAGCGAAGAGCGGCAGCCAGATCGCCATGTGCAGCCACATCGGCGGGTACCACGCCTTCTCGACCACGAAGACGATCGGCACCAGCACATGCCCGACGATCAGGATGGTGAAATAGGGCGGCGCGTCATCGGCGCGGATGCGCCCGAGCGGCGCATGGCAATGCGAGCATTCATCCACCAGCCGCAGATAGCCGCTGAACAGCTTCCCTTCGCCGCAGGCCGGGCAACGGCCCCGCGCGCCGCGCAACAGGGCCGTGCCGATGGGCGGCTGCGCCACGACCTCCGTTGGGGAAACCTGCTCCGAAGCCCAGGGCATTGGCGTTCCTTTCGCGGGCGCTCTGGCGGCGCCCATTGTGCAATGCAACATAAAGCACGCCTTGCATGCCGCCTTCAAGCACGGAGTGGTCTGACCCCGGCATCCGGCCGGGCACGCACGGGCTTGAAGACGCCGGCCGGACGGCGCGAGGATGCGCCATGGTCGAACGCATCCTGGTGATCAATCCGAATTCGAGCCTGTCCTGCACGGACGGGATCGCCACCGCCATCGCGCCCTTCGCCGCGCCGGGGCTGCCGCGCCTCGACGTGACGCGGATCGCCGATGGCCCGCCCGCCATCGTCACCTGGCGCGACTGGTACGGCATCGCTGAGCCGCTGTGCCGGGTCGTCGAGTCCGAACCGGCCGACGCCTATGTCATCGGCTGCGTCTCCGACCCTGGATTGGAGGCCGTGCGCACCGTGACCGACAAGCCGGTGTTCGGCCCGCTGCGCTGCGCCGTGGCGGCAGCAATGATGCGCGGCGAACGCTTCGGCATCATCGCCTTCACCGACAAGTCGAAGCCCCGCCAGCGCCGCGCCTTGCAGGCGATGGGGGTGGAGGGCCGGCTGGCCGGCACCATTCCGCTGAACCTCGACATGGAGGTCCTGACCGACCCCCTCGCCCCCCGCGCCCGGCTGGCCGAGGCGGCGAAGGAACTGGTGGCGATGGGGGCGGAGGCGGTGATCCTCGGCTGTGCCGGGATGGCCGGGCATCGCGCCTTCGCCGAGGATGCCTGCGGCGTTCCGGTCATCGAGCCGTGCCAGGCGGCGGTGGCCCAGGCGCTGCTGGCGGTTGTGGCGGCGCGCGGCGGGCGGATGCGGATGGCGGCGGAATAGGCCAGGACATTCAGCGCCCGGCGAGGCAGCGCCCGCGGGAGAACACGGATGAGGCCCTTCACGGCCCTGGCCCTCTGCCTCGCAGCCACGACAGCGCAGGCGGCGCCACCGACGCTGCCCGCCGGCGACCCGCAGGCCGCCGAGGCGGCGCGGCTGACCGAGGCCGGGCGCTACGAGCTGTCAGTGCCGATGCTGGAAGCCGTGCTCGCCCGCCTGCCCGGAGACCCGGACCTGCTGACCTACCTGGCGCTGGCCCTGCGGCGGACCGGCCGGTTCGCGGAGGCTGAGGCGCGCTACGAGGAGGCACTGTCGCGCGAACCGGCGCACCTGCCGGCCATCGCCTATCAGGGCGTGCTGTTCCTCGACACCGGGCGACCTGACCGGGCGGCGGCCAATCTTCGGCGCCTGGAGGCGTTGTGCCCGCAGGGCTGCACGGCGCGCGACGACCTCGCGCGCGAGATCGCGGTACGGCGCTGAGGGCGGCCTAGTACCCGCTGCTGAAGGCCGGAGAAACCTGGTTCGGCATCACCGGACCCTGGCCGCTACCCCCGATATCGAAGGGGCTCGCACCCGGTTCGCCGGTCAGGCGGGGCGCGTTGGGACCGGTCGCCTGGAACCGGTCGGTCTGCGCGTCCTGGTTCAGCGCGCGGTTCAGCCGGCGCGAGGCCTGCTCCTCCGGCGTGCCGGATGCCGCGATCGGCACCGGCGGCGGCAGGCGTTGGGTGGGGGCCGCGACGGGCTGCGGCGCCGGTGCCTCGGCACAGGCGACGGCGATCAGGACGGCCATCAGGCTGGCGCGATGCATGCGGAATCCTTGTCATGCGAGGGCACTGGCCCAATCTACCGCTCCGGCATGCCGTGGCGGAAGGGCAGTTTGCCGGTCACGATCTCGTGGTTTGTTCGCGAGCGATACCATCCGTATCATGAACATATCGTCATGATTCACCGCTGAAGGAAAGGAGTGCCGGATGAGTTCCCATCGCCCGCCCGACACTCCGCGCGTCGGGTAACCCCGTTCGACGCCACCGCGCCGGCCTGACGCCTGCGCCCTCCCTTCATTCCCGATAGTGGAGACACGGCCGCTGGCCGTGCCCGAACCATGGTCCATTCTTCCCCTACCGCGCGCGCGGAACCCTTCCGCGCCGCCTATCGCTTCATTGTCTCCCGCTGGCGGCGGGAGGGTCTCGCCGCGCCCCTCTGTGCCGGACTGATGCTCGCCGCCGTGCTGTGCGACGTCGCCATGCCGCTGCTGGCGGGCCGGCTGACCGATGCGGTCAGCACCGGCGCACCCGATGCCTTCGCCACCGCGCTGTGGCTGCTGGGCGGCATGGTGCTGCTCGGCGCCGCCATGGCGGCGCTGCGCTATGGCGCCATCCGCGCGGTAATCCGGCTGACGCTCGGCAACATGACCGGCCTTGCCCAGGACACCTTCGCGCGCGTGCAGCGGCTGTCGGCCGACTGGCATGCGGAAACCTTCGCCGGGTCCACCGTGCGCAAGATCTCACGTGGGATGTGGGCGCTCGACCTGCTGAACGACACGGTGCTGATCGCGCTGCTGCCGTCGCTCGCCGTGCTGCTCGCCTCGGCACTGATGCTCGCCACCGTCTCGCCCTGGCTGGGGCTGGTGGTGCTGGTGGGCGCGGCCGGGCACATCGCGCTGACCGCGGTGCTGTCGATCCTGTGGGTAGCGCCCGCCTCGCGGCTGTCCAACCGCTGGGACAGCCGCCTCGGCGGGGCGTTGTCGGATTCGATCGGCGCCAATGCGGTGGTGAAGTCCTTCGCCGCCGAAGCGCGGGAGGATGCGCTGCTCGGCGGGCTGCTGTCGCGCTGGCGCCAGCGCACCGCGCGCGCCTGGCTGCGCGGCACGGCGGCCAATGCGGCGCAGGATGTCGCCCTGCTGGCGCTGCGTGCCGGCGTGATCGGCGCGGCGCTACTGCTGTGGCATCTCGGCCGGGCCAGCGCGGGGGACGTGGTGGCGGCGCTGACTATGTACCTGGTGGTGCAGGGCTATCTGCGCGATGTCGGCTACCATATCAGCAACCTGCAGCGCAGCGTGAACGAGCTTGAGGACGCGGTGGCGCTGGAAGCCACGCGCCCGGCGATCGCCGACGCCCCCGGCGCCACGGCGCTGAAGGTGCCCGCCGGCGCGATCCATTTCGAACGGATCGGCTTCCGCTATGGCGGGCATGTCACGCCGCTGTACCGGGACCTCGACATCCGCATCGCGGGTGGGGAGCGCGTGGGCCTGGTCGGGCATTCGGGATCGGGCAAGTCCACGCTGGTGAAGCTGTTGCAGCGGCTGCACGACCCGACCGAGGGGCGCATCATGATCGATGGCCAGAACATCCGGGACGTCACCCAGGCCAGCCTGCGGCAATCCATCGCGCTCGTCGCGCAGGAACCGGTGCTGTTCCATCGCTCGATCGCGGAGAACATCGCCTATGCCCGTCCTCAGGCGAGCGAGACGGAGATCCTGCGCGCCGCGACGCTGGCCCATGCCGATGGCTTCATCGCGCGGCTGCCGCGTGGCCTGAACACGCTGGTGGGCGAACGCGGCGTGAAGCTGTCGGGCGGGGAGCGCCAGCGCATCGCATTGGCCCGCGCCTTCCTGGCCGATGCGCCGATCCTGGTGCTGGACGAGGCGACCGCCGCGCTCGATTCAGAGAGCGAGGCGATGATCCAGGACGCGATGGAGCGGCTGCTGAAGGGCCGCACCGCGCTGGTGATCGCGCACCGGCTGTCCACGGTGCGCGCGATGGACCGGATCCTGGTCTTCGACCGCGGCCGCGTCGCGGAGGAAGGCAGCCACGCCGCGCTGCTGGGCCGCGAGGGTGGGATCTATGCCGGGCTGTTCCGCCGCCAGGCGGAGGGGCTGGCGGAGGTGGCGTGACCGTGCCGGCGGTGCGCGCTTCGGCGCCGCCGGTTCAAATGCCGCTGAAGGGGATGCCGATCTGCGGCACCGCCTGGCCGACGTCGTTGCCGCCGACATCCAGGTCGGTGCCCGGCGTCGGCGTCCCGGCCATGGAGGCGGCATAGGGATCGGCATCCTGCAGCCGGTCCTGCCGCGTCTCCTGGCCCATGGCGCGGTTCAGCCGGCGGGAATCCTGCTGGGCTGCCGTGCCCGCCGAGGCCGGTATCGGCGCCTGCGGCACATAGGTGATCGGAATAGGCGGCCGTTCCGGCGCGCAGGCGCCGGTGACGAGCAATGCCATCAGCAGGAGGCAGCGCATGGCGGGTTCGTCCTGGTGTTCATCGCTGGAGATACTATGCGCGCATGCACGCCGCGCGAAGCCATTCAGCCGCCGGGCGACCAGGCCTTGGGCGGCTCGCTGCCGACCTGCGCGGTGATGCGGCCATAGGCCTCGGGGCGGCGATGCTTCGCGAAGTTGAAGATCGTCGTGCGGCCGAGCTCGCACATGCCGAGATCAGCATCGGCGACAATCAGCTCATCGCCCCAGGAGGTGGCCTGGGCCATGATCTCCCCCTGCGGGTTCACGATGATGGAATGGCCGAACAGCTCGTGCCCATCCTCGGTCCCCGCCTTCGCCGTCGCCACCGCGAAGCAGGCATTCTGGTAGCAGCCAGCCTGGATCGTCAGGTGGGAATGGAAGACGCGCAGGTGGTGCGCCTCGAAGCCCCGATTGTCCATGTTCAGCGACGGCGTGTTGTAGCCGAGCATGACGAGTTCGACCTGCTGCAGCCCCATCTCGCGCCAGGATTCGGGCCAGCGGCGGTCGTTGCAGATCATCATGCCGACATTCACGTCATGGCCGGCGACCGGCGCGCGAACCACGGGGAAGCCGAGGTCGCCGACCTCGAAATACCGCTTCTCCAAATGCTGCACCTTGCGGATCGGGTCGTAGTCCTTGTGACCCGGCAGGTGGACCTTGCGGTACTTCAGCATCACCTCGCCATTCGGGCTGACGAAGACGGCGGTGTTGAAGCGATGGCCGTCCGGCGTCTTCTCGGCATAGCCGAGGTGGAAGGCGATGCCGTATTTCCGCGCCGCCTCGAACAGCGGAGCGGTGGCGTTGGAGGGCAGCGAGGTCTCGTACCAATGGTCGGCGACCGCGATGTCCTCCTCGTACCAGCGCGGGAAGAAGGTGGTCAGCGCGAGTTCGGGGAAGACCACGACCTCCGCGCCCATGCGATGCGCCTTTTCCATCAGGCGGACCATGCGGCCGACAGCGACGTCCCGGCCCTCGGCCTTCTGGATGGGGCCCAGCTGGGCGGCGGCGAGGACGAGGCTGCGGGTCATCGGCGGGTCTCCGGCGTGAAGGCCCGGACCCTATCGCGCTTTGCCGCGGTGCGGGAGGTCACCGCGGCTCGACGATCGCCGCCCCATGTTTCAGCCGCGCCCGCGCGGCGGCCGCGGCGACCGCTTCCTCCCAGGCCTGCAGCAGGAACTCGGCCAGGTCGTCCGCGGCCGGCCGCGTCCTGGCGATGCCGATCGTCTCCCCGCGAAAGGTCACCACGCGGAAGTGCCCGGTCTGCTCATCCTCCACGACCTCGATCACGTGACCAGGCCCAGTTCCCGCGCCTTGATCTGCAACGCCAGCACCTTCGAGAAGATGCGGCATTGTGCGAGCCCGCCCGCATGGAACCACAGGCCCGGCTGGCCGGTCGGCCGCCACATGCCGTGGAGTTCCCCTTCCGCGTCGAAGCCCCAGACCTTGCCGATCCGATCGCCCACCGCATCGCCCAGGATGCGCCGCGCCGCCGCGGCCTGGCCCTCATAGCCCGTCGCCAGCACGATCAGGTCGGCGGGCTTCACCGAGCCGTCCCTCATCACCGCGCCCTCGGTCCCGAAGCGCGCGATGTCGTCGAACTGCATCAGCCCGACGCGGCCATCGATGATCATCTGCGAGCAGCCGGCATCGAAGTAATATCCGCCGCCGCGGCTCTGGTAGAGGAACTGCCAGCCCGATCCCTCATCGCCATAGGACAGCCGGAAGCCCCGCTTTTCGAGCCCGTCCAGCAGCGCCTTGTCGGCATGGCGGTTCATCTCCGTCATGCGCTGGTGCGACCGGCGATAGACGGGATAGGGGAAGGAGGTCGCGAGCAGGTCCTTGTCCTCGAAGGAGATCTCCTCGTCGTAGAGGGCGTAAGGCGCTTGCGCTTCCTTGAGGCTGACCACCAGCGAGGGGCGGCGCTGGATGATGGTCACCTCCGCCGCGCCGGACACGGCGAGGTCCTGCGCCACGTCATGCCCCGAGGTTCCTGTGCCGAGCACCAGCGCCCGCTTGCCGGCCCAGTCGAGCCCGCTGCCCAGCCCGCTCGAATGCCGCACCGCGCCCTTGAAGTCCTTCAGGCCAGGAAGATCCGGCATGATCGGTGTGGTGGAGACGCCATTGGCCATGACGATGTGGCGCGGGCGCATGGTCCGCTCCGTGCCGTTGGCGCGCTTCAGGGTCACGTTCCAGCATTGCGCCGCCTCGTCCCAGGACCCGCCGGTCAGTTCCGTACCGGTCCAGACATTCAGCTCCATGGCCTCGGCATAGAGCTCGAACCAATTGGCCAGCATGTCCTTCGGGATGAAGACCGGCCAGGACCGGGGAAACGGCATGTAGGGCAGGTGGTTGACGCGCGTTTCGTTGTGCAGCGTCAGTGCGTGGTAGCGCTTGCGCCAGGAATCCCCGATGCGCGGGTCGCGGTCCACCACCAGCGTATCGACGCCGAGCAGCGACAGCCGCGCCGCCACCGACAACCCGGCCTGCGCCGCGCCCACCACCAGCACCGCCGGATCGTGGCCGGCATAGGCGCGCGCCTTGTTGCGCCGGTCGAGCCAGTTCTCGCCGCCGAAATTCCGCTTCCAGTCCACGTCCTGCCAACGCTTGCCATTGGCCGGGTCCTCATGGCCGCGGATCTCGTCGAGCGCGGTCATCAGCGTCCAGGCGCGCGGCGCCCCACCCTCGTTCACCAGGCGCACCACGCCGTTGCAGGGGCCGGTGGCGGTCTCGAAGGTGAAGATCGCCTCGACCGCCTCGGTGCCCGCGCGGGTGACGCGGCGCGGCGGCGTGCGGTCGGCGGCCAGGGCGAAGCCTTGCGGTGCGACGGTGCCAAGTCGGGCGGCGAGCCGGCCGGCAATGGCGGAAGCGCCGGAGACGGTGCGCAAGTCCCAATCGAAGGCGAGGATGTCGCGCCAGTGGCATTCCTGCGCGAACAGCGCGGCGAGGCGCGTGGCGTCGGCAGCCTCGATCGCCGCGGCAAAATCGGCGAGCCATGCCTTCACGGGCGCATCGGTCGCCGTGCCGGTGAGGATGCCGTCCATGGCGCTGTTTCCTTCGTCCCTAGATGGTTGGGACCGAGTTTGGGCGCCGGCCGTGGTAGGGGCAAGCCGCACGGGGCGCGGGGGAAGCCCGCGCCGGCGTCATGCGGTCAGGATCAGGTCGGCGGGACGGCGCCCACCTGGTCCACGATGGCGCGATACCATTGCGGGCGGCGATGGGCGGCGAAGTTGAACATCTTCTCCTTGCCCTGCCGGCAGGCGTCGAGGTCGGCATCGGCGACGATCACCTCGTCGCCGAGCGTGCCGGTCTGCGCCACGACGATGCCGTTGGGGTCCACGATGACCGATCCGCCGATCAGCCCCGACCCGTCCTCATTGCCCGCCTTGGCGACCGAGACTGCCCAGGTCGCATTCATATAGGCATTGGCCTGCACCGCGAGCGTCGAGTGGAAGGTGCGCAGGTCGGCGCTTTCCGTGGTGCCACCCATCGGGTCGTAGGCAGCGGAGTTGTAGCCGATCAGCATGAGTTCCACGCCCTGCAGCCCGTAGCAGCGCCAGCCTTCCGGCCAGCGGCGATCGTTGCAGATCAGCATGCCGGTGACCGGGCGGCCCCAGGCATCCGGCCCGCGGAAGGCGGGGAAGCCCATGTCGCCGTACTCGAAATACCGCTTCTCGAGTTGCTGGAAGCGGTCGCCGACGCGCGGTTCCACCGTGCCGGGCAGATGGATCTTGCGATACTTGCCAAGAATCGTCCCGTCCGGCCCGACGGTGATCGAGGTGTTGAAGTGCTGCCCCTGCGGCGTCAGCTCCGCATAGCCGACATACATGCCGACCCCGAGCGCCTTCGCCCGGTCGAACAGCGCCTGGGTGTTCGGCCCGGGCATGGATGCCTCGAACCAGGCATCGACCTCGGCCTGGGTGTCGAACAGCCAGCGCGGGAAGAAGGTGGTGAAGGGCAGTTCCGGGAAGACGACGAGCTTCGCGCCCTTCCCCGCCGCATCCTCGAGCAGCGCGATCATGCGGTCGAGGATCTGCTTGCGGCTGTCGGCCTTCTGGTTGGCGCCCATCTGGGCGCCGGCGATGCGGAGGATGCGCGTCATTTGAACAGGTCCCTGAAATCCTGAAACGTGCCCCCGAAGGCGCGCCAGACCAGCGCCGTGCCGAGGCACAACCCGCCGCCCAGCATCAGACCTGGCAGGCCCTCGCGCAGCCCGGCCTGCGCCGCGAGGCTCGCGCCCAGCAGCCCAAGCAGCAACCCGACACCGATCGCGATCGCCGCCTGCCAGAAGCCGGGCTTCTCGCGCGGCGGCGGCGCGTTGCCGATGCGCGACGGGCGCTTCGGCCGCTTGATCCAGTGGCCGTCCGGCCGCTCATTCTTCTCCGACATAGGTCCCGTTGTGCTGACGCGGCACGAATTGTCCAGCGCCGGGCTTCGCCAGCACCGCCTTGCCGTCCCAGATGCAGGTGCCGCGCAGGAAGGTCGCGGCCACGCGCGCCGACATGCGCCGCCCGTCATAGGGCGACCAGCGGGCATCCTCGTCGTCCTGGATGTCCTTCGCGTCGAAGGTAAAGTCGCCGGTCTCCAGCACCACGAAATCGGCATCCGCGCCGATGCGGATCGCGCCCTTCTTCGGGAACAGCCCGTGGAACTTCGCCGGGCGCTCGGCGCAATACTTCGCCATCAGCGTCACCGGCAGCGAGCGTTCCGTCAGCAGGGTGAACATCAGCGGCGCGAAGGACTGCATGCCGGTCAGACCCGCACCGACCGTGAAGATGTCCCCGGTATAGGTCTTGCGATCCTTCGGCCAGGGCGCGTGGTCGGTCGAGACATAGGCGATCTTGCCCGCCGCGAAGGCATCCCACATGCGGGAGACTTCATCGCTCGTGCGGAATGGAGGGTTGCACTTCCCGAAGCCTTCGAGGCGGATGATGTCCTCCTCGGTCATGCAGAGGTACTGGATGCAGGCCTCGCCGGAGGCCTTGCCGCCCATGCGGCGAAACACCTCCGCGATCTCGAAGCCGCGCGCCAGCGACGAATGGGCGATGTGGACGTGGGCGCCGGTCTCAAGCCCGATCTCGAAGATCTCGAGGTCGGCCATGGTCTCGCACAGGGGCGGGCGGGTGCGGCAGTGCCAGATCGGGCTGGTGTTGCCCGCGGCCTTCGCCTCCTCCGTCATGCGGACCACGATCTCCTGGTCCTCATTGTGGATGGCGACCATCAGGTTGGTCTTCGCGATCTCCCGGAAGGCGGCGACCATGGTCGGGTGGTCGATGCGCGGGAAGCGCACCGGGTCATACTCATATGTAGAGAGCTTGAAGGAGCACACGCCGGCTTCGGCCAGCCCGGCGATGGCATCCACCCCGCCTTCCTTCCTGATCGTCCCGTAGAGCGCCATGTCCACGTGGGACGTGCTGTTCACCACCTGGATCTTCTCGGCGAGGATCGAGGCATCGGTCACGGGGCGCGGCACGTCGTAGGGCATGTCCACGCAGGTGGTGACACCGCCGGCGGCGGCCGTCATCGACGCCCCCTTGATGCCCGGCCAACCGCGCGAGGAGGAGGTGTGCATGTGCCCATCGACCAGGCCGGGCAGCACATACTTGCCTGAGAAATCGGTGAAGGCCTTGGCCGGCGGCGGCGCGCCCTCCCCGATCGCGGCGATCGTCTCCCCGCGGATCGCGACGTAGCCGTCGCGCAGCACGCGGTCGGTGAGCACGATGTCACCGCGGATCACGCGGTCGAAGGGTGTGGCGTCGGACATGCAAGGCAACTCCCGGTAAGGCGCGGTGCGAAGGCTAGCCCTGCGGCGGCGCGATGCCCACCCCGGGCCCGGTTGTCCGGCTTGATGCGGCCGCCGCGCCGATGGAGCATCGCGGCATGGAAACGCCCGCCGCGCGGCTTCGCGCCCGCCTCACCCCCGACAAGCCCGCCATTGCGATGTCGGCGCATAATCCGCTCTCCGCGAAGCTCGCCGCCGAGGCCGGCTTCGACGCCATCTGGGGCAGCGGCTTCGAGCTCTCCGCTGCCCATGCGGTGCCGGATGCCTCGATCCTGTCCTGGGACACGCATCTGGCCGCCATGCGCGCGATGGTCGAGGTGCAGGACGTCCCGGTGGTCGCGGATATCGATACCGGCAGCGGGAATGCCGTCTCGGTCGCGTATCTGGTGCCACGCTATGCCGCGGCCGGCGTCGCCGCGGTTGTGATGGAGGACAAGACCTTCCCGAAGGATTCCTCGCTGCGCGTCGGCGGGCGGCAGGAACTGGTCCCCGTCGAGGAGTTCCAGGGCAAGATCGAAGCCGCCCGCATCGCCGGTGGCCCGCTGGTGATCGCGCGCACCGAGGCGCTGATCGCGGGCCTCGGCCAGGCGGAGGCGCTGAAGCGCGGCGCTGCCTATGCCGAGGCTGGCGCGGATGCCGTGCTGATCCATTCGAAGCAGAAGACGCCGGACGAGATCCTCGCCTTCTGCCGCGCCTGGCCGGGGCGGGTGCCGTTGGTGCTGGTGCCGACCTCCTACCCGCAACTGTCCTTCGCCGAGGTCGCGGCGCTGAACAAGGTCGGGCTGATCATCTGCGGCAACCACGCGATCCGCGCGGCGGTGGCGGCAATGCGCGACACCTTCGCCCGCATCCTGGCCGAGGGCGGCATCGCCGGGGTCGAGGGACGCATCGCGAGCGTGCAGGAGGTCTTCGCGCTGCAGGGCGACGACCGGATGCGGGAGATCGAGAAGCGGTTCCTCCGCTGATCGGAAATCACGGCGCCTGCCGCCCGCGCAGGAACACGCCGATGCCGACCCCAGGCAGCACCGCCACCAGCCCGACGAGGATCGCCATCACGACCTCGAACGGCCAGAGATTGTGCGATGTCGGATCCCGCCACGTCTCGACGATCACGCGCAGCATGATCGCGCAGGGCAGGCAGGACACCATGACCATGAGGACCCGCCGCGGCACGGCCACTCGCGCGGCGACGAGCGCCGCGGCGATCACCGGCAAGGCCAGCAGCCCCGGCCCCATCACCGCCGCCGGCAGTTCCGCCTGCCGGTAGGACAGCAGCCAGTACTGCACGCCCGACAGGAGCACGCCCGCAAGGAAGGCTGCGGCAAGCCAGAGCGGAGCGGAGGAGCGCATCGCGTCACCATAGGGCAGAGGTAGCGGCGGGCGACCGACCCTTCCGCACCGGGCCGGCCGAGGATCAGTTCATCTCCACCCGCATCTCCCGCAGCAGCGGCGTCCAGCGCGCCACCTCGGTGCGGTAAAGCTCCGCCGCGGCATCCGGGCCTTCCGGATCGCCCACCACGCCCTCGCCCGCCAGGCGTTCCCGCACCGCTGGCGTCTGCATCGCCTGCGCCACCGCCGCCGCCACGCGGTCGAGCACCGGCCGCGGCGTGCGCGCAGGTGCCACGATCGCCGCCCAGTTGGAGTACTCGTAGCCGGGGAAACCCTGCTCCGCGACGGTCGCCACATCCGGCAGCAACGGGCTGCGCTGCGCGCCGCTGACACCGACCGCCTTCACCGCCCCCGCCCGCACCTGGGACGCGACCGAGGAAATGGTGGTGAACATCACATCGAGCCGCCCGGCCAGAAGGTCATTCAGCGCCGGCGCCGTGCCGCGATACGGCACGTGCAGCATCTCCACACCCAGCGTGCGCCACAGCATCTCGGACGCGATATGCGTGCCGCTTCCCTGCCCGGCGGTGCCGAAGGTCAGCCGGCCCGGTTGCGCCTTCGCCCGCCGCACCAGATCCTGCACGTCGCGGACTGGGCTGTTCGGCGCCAGGATCAGGATGTTCGGCTGCCGTCCCGTCACCGAGATCGGTGCAAAATCCCGGATCACGTCATAGGGCAGCGAACGCGTCATCCCAGGTTGGAAGGTCAGGCCAAGCCCGCTGTAGAGCAGCGTATAGCCGTCCGGCGCCGCCTTCGCGACGTAGTCCGTGCCGATCACCGTGCCGGCACCGCCGCGGTTCTCCACCACCACCGGCTGGCCGAGCGACTGCGTCATGGCATCGGCGATGACGCGCGCGACGATGTCCGTCCCGCCACCCGGCGCGAATGGCACGACCAGCCGCACCGGCCGGTCCGGATAGGCTGCCTGCGCGTGCAGCGGCCGCACCGCCATGCCGAACATCGCCGCGACGCCAGCGAGCGCGGCACGGCGACCGAGTGCGTCGGCCTGGCCCGGCCGCGTCAGGAAGGCGCGCAGATGCCCCGCCACCTGTTCCGGCGCCTCCAGCAGGATGGAGTGGCGCAGCCCCGGCAGGATCTGCAATTCGGATCCGGCGATGCGGTCGTGCATCAGCCGAGCCATGCGCGGATTCGATCCCTGGTCGAACTCGCCCGTCATCACCAGGCTCGGCTGGGTGATGCGGTGGAGTTCATCGGCCAGGTCGCTGGTCGCCAGCACGCGATAGGCGGCGGCGTAACTCGGCTTGTGGTTGGCGGCGATGCGCGACAGGCGGGATTCCACAACCTCGGGATGCCGCGCGCGGAATTCATCAGTGAACCAGCGGGATGCCGATGCCGTGGCGTGGCTCGTCGGTTCGTTCGTCTCCAGTGCCTCCAGCCGGCGCAGCACCGCGGCCTTCTCCTCCGCCGTGCGGCCGGCCACACCGGAGACCATGGCGACCCGCCGGACCCGCTGTGGATAATCGAGCGCGAAGCGCTGCGCGATCAGCGCGCCGAGCGAGAAGCCCATCACATCCGCGCGCTCGAACCCCGCGTGGTCCATCAGCTCGGCAAGGTCGGCGGCGAAATCCTCCAGGCTGTAGGGGCCCGGCACGCGCTCGGATTTCCCGTGCCCGCGCAAATCGTGCCGCAGGATCCGGAAGTCCGGCCCGAGCGCCTGCGCCATCGGCGAGAGATCCTCGAGGTCACTGCCAACGCCGTGGATCAGCACGATGGGCTGTCCGTCGCCCTGCAGCCGGTAGCGGCTGCGTAGCCTGGCGCCTTCGAAGATCCGGTCCTCGGTCATCGCGTCTGGTTCCCGTCCGATATGCGCTGGCGATTACAGGACCGGCACCGTGATCGGGCAAGGCGGCGCGCGATGACCACCACACACTATATAGATGCGTGCGCGCCCTCGCTCACGCCGCGGTGGGTGGCGGGAACAGATCCTCCGCGATGCGCAGCGCCAACCGCGTCGCCTCGCTCTCGCGCTCCGCATGCCAGGCGAGTGCCACGCCCACTCCGCGTAGCGGCCCGGCGAGCATGCGGAACGCCACCCCCGGCGGGTTCAGCCGCGCCATGCCTTCCGACACCAATGCAACGCCCAGCCCCGCCGCGACGAAGCCGAGCTGCGCCATCGCCGAACCCACCTCCCGCACCGCCACCGGCGCGAAGCCGGCCGCGCGGCAGGCGGCGGTCATCGCATCCGAGTAGGACGGGCTGATCGCGCGCGGCAGCACCAGCATCGACGCTTCCGCCAGCATCGCGAGCGGCAGCGGGTCCGGCCCCGCCAGTGCCGCGTGGCCGATCGGCAGGGCGGCGACCAGGCGATCCTCGCCCAAGGGCCGCAGGCGGATCGGCGAGATCTCGCGATCCGCGCGCAGCAGGGCGAGGTCCACCTCGCCACGCCGCAACGCCTCCAGCGCATCCGCGGTGTCCATCTCCCGCACGCTGACCGCTGCCTCGGGCCGAGCCGCCTGCATCGCGCGCACCAGCGGCGGCAGGTAATCGAACAGCGCGGAGGTGACGCAGGCGATCGCCACCGGCGCGGACCGCCCCGCGCGCAACTCCCGCGCCAGCGATTCCAGTTCCGCCGCATCGCCGGCGACGCGCCGGGCCAGCGGCAGCAGCGCCTCACCCTCCCGCGTCGGGCGCGCGCCCTTGCCGGTGCGTTCCAGCAACCGCACACCCAGCTCGCGCTCCAACGCCTGGATCTGCGCCGTCAGTGGCGGCTGGGAAATGCCCAGCCGCGCCGCCGCCCGCCCGAAATGCCCTTCCTCCGCCACCGCGAGGAAAGCCCCGAGGCGGCGCACCAGCCGGAAATCCATTGCGATACGGAATTCCTATTGCGCGCGGAGGTCAATCGGATTGGACGATCGCGCAATACGGGGGCACAACCTGCGGCATCCGCGCTCGCAAGGGAGAACGCCGCCGATGAAGCTCCACCCCGTGAAGGTCCACCCGTCCAAGGCGCTGCTGAAGCGCGAGGACCAGCTCGCCTGGAAGATGGCCGGCGTCGCCACCGACAAGGTGGCGGTCGAGAAGGACGTCCAGGAGATGATCATCAACCGGGTCATCGACAACGCCTCCGTCGCCATCGCCGCGATCAACCGCCGCCCGGTCGTTTCGGCGCGCGGCATGGCGCTCGGCCATGCGAAGAAGGCGGGCGGCGCGCAGGTGATGGGCGTGAAGTCCGGCACGACGGTCTCGCCGGAATGGGCGGCCTGGGCGAACGGCACCGCGGTGCGTGAGCTCGACATGCACGACACCTTCCTCGCCGCCGATTATTCCCACCCCGGCGACAACATCCCGCCGGTGCTCGCCGTCGCGCAGGCGATGGAGAAGTCCGGCCGCGACCTGATCCGCGGCCTCGCCACCGGCTACGAGCTGCAGATCAACCTGGTGCGCGCGATCTGCCTGCATGAGCACAAGGTGGACCACATCGCCCATCTCGGCCCCTCGGCCGCGGCCGGCATCGGCACGCTGCTGGGGCTGAAGCAGGAAGTGGTGTTCCAGGCCATCCAGCAGGCGCTGCACACGACCGTGTCCTTCCGCCAGTCGCGCAAGGGTGAGATCTCGTCCTGGAAGGCCTACGCCCCGGCCCATGCCGGCAAGCTGGCGATCGAGGCGGTGGACCGCTGCATGCGCGGCGAGGGTGCGCCCTCCCCCATCTATGAAGGCGAGGATTCCGTCATCGCCTGGGTGCTGTCCGGCCGGTCGAACCGCGACGATGTCTATGGCCCGACCTATTACCACGTGCCGCTGCCCGAGGCCGGGGAGGGCAAGCGCGCCATCCTCTCCTCCTATACGAAGGAGCATTCGGCCGAGTACCAATCCCAGGCCCTGATCGACCTCGCCTTCCGCATGCGCGAACAGATCAGCGACTTCGACGCCATCGAGAAGGTGATCATCCACACCTCCCACCACACCCACTACGTGATCGGGACCGGGGCGAACGACCCCCAGAAGATGGACCCCAAGGCGTCACGCGAGACGCTCGACCATTCCATCATGTACATCTTCGCCGTCGCCCTGCAGGACGGGCGCTGGCACCATGTGGACAGCTATGCGCCGAAGCGCGCCGGTCGCGCCGACACCGTCCGCCTGTGGCAGAAGATCGTCACCACCGAGGATCCGGAGTGGACCCGCAAGTACCACTCCAAGGACCCTGACGAGCTGGCCTTCGGCGGCCGGGTGGAGATCATCTTCAAGGACGGCTCGCGCCTGGTCGATGAGCTCGGCGTGGCGAACGCCCACCCGAACGGCGCGCGGCCCTTCGCCCGGGCCCAGTACATCAACAAGTTCCGCACCCTGACGGACGGCATCATCACCGCCCGCGAGGCCAACCGCTTCATCGAGCTGGTGCAGGACCTGCCGAAGCTGAAGGCGGGCGAACTCGGCGCGCTGAACGTCGCCCTGCCGGCCGGTGGGCTGGCCGAGAGCAAGCCGGGCATCTTCTGAGCGTGACGGCGGCGGTGACGATCCGGGCGGGGGTGGCGGCGGATGCGCCGTCCCTCGCCCGGCTCCACGCCGTCGCCCGCGCGGCTGCCCTGCCCGGCCTGCGCGAAGCGCATGACGAAGCGGAGGTGGCGCACTGGATCGCTGTGCATTTGATGGCGCAGCACAGCGTTCGCGTCGCCGCGCAGGCCGGTCGTCCGGTCGGCTATATCGGCTTCGGCCGGGACCCGGCGCATGGCCCGATGGTCATGCATCTCTACCTCGACCCGGCGTGGCAGCGGCGCGGCATCGGCAGCCGCCTGCTCGCCGAGGCGGCGACCGCGCTTGGCCCGCGCCTTTCCCTGTTCTGCATCGCGCGCAACACTGGCGCCCGAGCCTTCTACGAACGCCATGGCTTCCGCGCCGCCGCTACCAGCGACGGCGCGGGCACGGAAGAAGGGGAGCCCGACATCCTCTACGCGAGGGATGACGGCACCCCGGACACAGACATCACGACAAGCGGGAGCACCCCATGAGCGAAACGGCTGACATCAAGAAGGGCCTGGTCGGCGTCCTTGCCGACGTCTCCTCCATCTCCAAGGTGATGCCGGAGACGAACAGCCTGACCTATCGCGGCTATGCCGTGCAGGATTTGTGCGAACTCGCCTCCTTCGACGAGACCGCCTTCCTGCTGTGGAACGGGGAGTTGCCGTCCAAGGCGGAACTCGCCGCCTTCCAGGCCGAGGAGAAGGCGAACCGCGCCTTGTCCCCGGCCCTGCTGCGGGTGATCGCCGACTTCCCGAAGGACGCGCATCCGATGGATGCGATCCGCACCGCCGTCTCCTTCATGGGGATGGAGGACCCGGAATGGGCCGATATCGGGGATGCCGCCCAGCGGCGGAAGGCGATGCGCCTGTTCGCCAAGATCCCGACCGCGGTCGCCGCCGCCCACCGGGCATCGAAGGGCCAGGCACCGATCGCGCCGGACGCCTCGCTGTCCTTCGGCGCCAACTTCTTCAACATGGTGTTCGGCAAGGTGCCGCAGCCGGAGGTGCTGAGGGCCTTCGACGTCAGCATGATCCTCTACGCCGAGCACACCTTCAACGCCTCGACTTTCACCGCGCGGACCGTCGCCTCCACCCAGGCGGACATGCATGGCGCCATCACCGCGGCGATCGCCGCGCTGAAGGGGCCGCTGCATGGCGGGGCGAATGAGGCGGTCATGCATATGCTGAAGGAGATCCCCTCGCCGGAGGCCGCTGCGGGGTGGCTGGAAGGCAAGTTCGACCACAAGGCGCTGGTGATGGGCTTCGGCCACCGGGTCTACAAGACCGGCGACAGCCGCGTGCCCACCATGAAGAAGTACGCCGAGATCATGGCCGAGGTGGTGGGCGACCGCCGCTGGATGAACACCTCCAACGTGCTCGCCAAGATCATGCTGGAGCGGAAGAACATCCACCCGAACCTCGATTTCCCGGCCGGGCCTGCCTACTACCTGATGGGCTTCGACATCCCGCTCTTCACGCCGATCTTCGTCTGCTCCCGCATCACCGGCTGGGCGGCGCATGTCCTGGAGCAGTCTGCCGACAATCGCCTGATCCGCCCGCTGTCGGTCTACACCGGCGTCGAGCAGCGCCCGGTGGTGCCATTGCCGCAGCGCGGCTGAACGACGCATCCTCCCGCCGCGCGCATGCGTCGCGGCGGGAGGTGAACGCGGCACGCAGCGATGCGTTGCTCGCCTGCGGCGCGACGCGTTGCGCACCTCCGGCGCGACGCGCTGCGCACCACGACGACGCCGCAAGCGCGACACGCGCGCAACACAATCAGCATCACGACGACGACGACGTGCGATTTGCGCGCGCGTGCGCACGGATTCTGTTGACATGCAATATGCGCGTGCAGATAGCGTGACGACGCGCGAATCATCTTGCGCGATTCGTCGGGCACGTTCTCTCGCACCACGCTCCGCACGACAGAGTCGGATCGCCGTGCACCGGAGACCAACGACGCATCGGAAAGGTGACCGCCGCAGCAGGGAAGGACGGTCGATGGACCGCAGGCTCTTGGGACGGATGGCCACCACTGCCTTCCATCCCGCATCGCCGGATGACGCAGCGCAGCTGCTGCGCCCTGGCGAGAGAGGCATCGGAAGCGTCGCGCGGCGGGGATATGCCGCCTTCGCTCCGGACTGCGCCGCCCACGACCGGACGATCGCCACTCAGCCAATGGCGCGCGCCACGGGATCCGCGCGCCTGAAGCCGGCCGTTTCCCACCTGCTGTGCTCAATGGGGCCGCCGCGATTTCCCGCGTCGCGCCCCACTCACCGGAACGCACGGAGACACCAGACATCATGACGGACATCATCGAGACCACCGAAACCGAGGAGGGCCTGCGCGCCCAGCCGATGGCCATGGCCGCGGCGAGGAAGAAGGCGCCGGCCAAGAAGAAGCCGGCTGCGAAGAAGGCCGCCGCCAAGAAGCCGGCCGCGAAGAAGGCCGCGCCGAAGAAGGCCGCCGCCAAGAAGAAGCCGGCTGCGAAGAAGGCCGCTGCCAAGAAGCCGGCCGCGAAGAAGGCCGCGCCAAAGAAGGCCGCCGCCAAGAAGGCCGCTCCGAAGCGCGCTGCCGCCAAGAAGGCCGCTCCGAAGCGCGCCGCCGCCAAGAAGGCCGCTCCGAAGAAGGCCGCTGCCAAGAAGGCCGCTCCGAAGAAGGCCGCTGCCAAGAAGGCTGCTCCGAAGCGCGCTGCCGCCAAGAAGGCCGCTCCGAAGAAGGCCGCTGCCAAGAAGGCTGCCGCTCCGAAGAAGGCCGTCGTGAAGTCCGCCGCCCGCGTCGAGGCGGCGCGCAAGGCTGCCGCCACCCGCGCGGCGAACAAGGCCGCGAAGGCCGCTGCGGCTGCCATGCCGGCCAGCGAAACTCCGGCCGACTGATACCATCGCCGATCCCGGCGAGGGGCGCCGTCCGCGATGCGGGCGGCGCCCTTTTCGCATCAGGTAGCGCCCATGACGACGATCCGCCCCCTCGCTCCGGCCGAACGCCACCGCCTCGCCCCGCTGCTCGAAGCCTATGCGGCGGAGATGCGCGACACGCTCGCCGGCAGTCGCCCGGCACGCGGACAGGATGCCGCGGCGATGCTCGCCGCCGACCCGCGCACCGAGATTCTCGCCGCGACGGAGGGCGAGGACATCCTCGCCTTCGCCATCTTCTTCGACCTGCCCGAGGCGGTCTTTGCCCGGCGCTGCGGCGCGCTGGATGACCTGTTCGTGCGCCCCGACAGCCGCGGCCGCGGCCTCGCCCGCGCGCTGATCGGCGCGTTGTGCGACCTCGGGCGCGAGCGCCACTGGTCGCATCTGCGCTGGATCGTGCCCGAAGCCGATCGCGGCGCCATCGTCCTCTACGAACGCATCGCCGAGCACACCGATTGGCGCTCTTACGTCATAAGGCTCGACCCGGACGCCTCCCTGTGACAAACAGGCGCCCATCGCGCGCCTGACGCGCCGCTTGCGCTGGCCTGCGTGCTGCCGCGCCCTCCCCCGGAACCTGCCTCATGTCCTTTGCCGACCTGCCCGCGCCGCTGCGCGATGCGCTCACCGCCCGTGGCTATGCCGAACCCACCGCCGTGCAATCCGCCGTGCTGACGCCGGATGCGGCCGGGCGCGACCTGCTCGTCTCCGCCCAGACCGGGTCGGGCAAGACGGTCGCCTATGGCCTTGCCCTCGCGCCCGAACTGATCGGTGACGCGCCGCGCATGCCGCCCGCTGGGCCACCGCTCGCCCTTGTGGTGGCGCCGACGCGTGAGCTGGCGCTGCAGGTGAAGGCGGAACTCGCCTGGCTCTACGCCCCCGCGGGCGGGCGCATCGTCTCCTGCGTCGGCGGCATGGATCCGGTCGCCGAGCGCCGCCAACTCGCCCAGGGCGCGCATATCGTGGTCGGCACGCCCGGCCGCCTGCGCGACCATCTCGAACGCGGCAACCTGGCGCCGGCCGCCCTGCGCGCCGTGGTGCTGGATGAAGCCGACGAGATGCTCGACCTCGGCTTCAAGGAGGAACTCGAGGCGATCCTCGAGGAGACGCCGGCCGAACGGCGCACCCTGCTGTTCTCCGCCACGGTGCCGCGCGGCATCGCCGCCCTGGCGAAGGGTTACCAGCGCGACGCGCTCCGCATCGAGGCGACCAGCCAGGCCGAACCGCATGGCGACATCGAGTACCGCGCCGCCCTGGTCGCGCCCCATGAGATCGAGCGCGCCGTGGTGAACGTCCTGCGCCTGGAGGATGCGCGCATCGCCATGGTGTTCTGCGCGACGCGCGCCACCGTCGCCCGGCTGCATGGCAATCTCTCGGAGCGCGGCTTCTCCACCGTCGCGCTGTCGGGCGAGCTGTCCCAGGCGGAACGGAACCGCGCCCTGCAGAGCCTGCGCGATGGCCGGGCGCGCGTTTGCGTCGCCACCGACGTCGCCGCGCGCGGCATCGACCTGCCGGATCTCGGCCTGGTGATCCATGCCGAATTGCCGCGCGACCCGGAGACGCTGCTGCACCGGTCCGGGCGCACGGGGCGTGCCGGGCGCAAGGGCGTGTCGGTGCTGCTGGTGCCGCATACGCGCCGCAGCCTGGGCCAGCGGCTGATCGCCGCGGCACGGGTGAAGGCGGGCTGGGCGCCCGCACCATCGGTCGAGACCGTGCGCGCGCGGGATGACGAACGCCTGAGCGAACAGGCCCTGGCGCTGGTGGCGGAAGAACCGGGTGACGACGATCTCGCCCTCGCCCACCGCCTGCTCGCCGACCCTGCCTTCACATCGCGTGGGCCGGAGGTCGTGGCCGCAGCACTTCTGCGCGTGCTGCGCGCCCCGCTGCCCGCGCCCGAGGAGTTGAGCGAGATTGCCGACCGCGCGGCGCCGCGCGCCCCGCGCGAGCGTGAGCCCGCGCCACGCGCCGAGCCCGGCGCGCAGGAGGGCATCTGGTTCCGCATGGATGTCGGCCGCGACGGCCGGGCAGACCCGAAATGGCTGCTGCCCTTCCTGTGCCGGCGCGGCCATGTCACGCGCCAGGAGATCGGCCGCATCCGCATCCTGTCGCGCGAGACGCAGTTCGAGGTCGCGCCCTATGCCGCCGCGCGCTTCGCCGCCGCGGCGCGGAAGGCGGATGGCGATGACGCACATATCCGCATCGCGCCGATGCAGCCGGTCAAGGGGCCGGCGCGCCGGCCACGACCGCCGACGCGCTGACCAGCCCGCCTATCGCGGCTCCCAATGCTCCCCGTCGCGGGAAGCGGCGCCTTCGGCGGCGAGCTTCACGAGATGGGCGAGCAGGCTGCGCGCCGCGGCCGGCACCAGCCGCGGATCGAGTGCCGGGCCATAGACCGGTGGCACCAGTTCTTGCGCCGTCGCGCGGCGGGCGGTGCGCAGCGCTGCCTCGACCATCGCTTCGCGCTCGCGCCGATGCGCGGCGAGGGCGGCGACGAAGGGGGCGGGATCGGGCAGCGGCGCGCCGTGGCCCGGCAGGTAGAGCCTGTCGTCACGCGCCGCAAGGCGCGCGAGCGAACGCATATAGGCCGCCATGTCCCCATCCGGCGGGCTGACCACCGTGGTGGACCAGGACATCACATGGTCGGCGCTGAACAGGATGCTCGTGCCTTCCAGCGCGAAGCACAGATGGTTCGCGCAATGGCCCGGCGTGTGGATGGCACCGAGCCGCCAGCCATCGCCTTCGACCACCGCGCCGTCGGGCAGCAGCACATCGGGATGGAAGCCGTGATCGCCGCCCTCCCCGCCCTGGTCGGGCGGGGTCATGTGCGGGCCGAAGCCATGGGACAGCGCGCCGGTCGCCGCCTGCAGCGCAGCCACGCCCGGTGAATGGTCCCGATGGGTGTGGGAGACCAGGATATGCGTGATCCTCTCCCCTTCCGTCGCCCGCAGGATTGCCGCGAGATGGGCGGCATCCTCCGGCCCCGGGTCGAGCACCGCCACCGACGCGCCCTGCCCGATGATCCAGGTGTTGGTGCCGCGGAAGGTGAACGGGCCTGGATTGGCGCACAGCACGCGGCGCACGCCGGGGGCGACCTGCTGCACCTGTCCGGGCGGCAGGGTGTCCTCCTTGAGGAAGGGGATGCTCACTGGGTCCTCCGCATCGCAGCGCGTTTCAGTTCCCGGTGCAGGATGTACAGCCCCGAGGCGACGATCAGCACGGCGCCCGCCACGGTGCTCCAGGACGGCGTGTCCGAGAAGACGATCCAGCCGAGCGCCACGGACCACAGGATCGAGGTGTAGGAGTAGGGCCCGAGTGCCGAGACCTGCGCCGAGGCATAGGCTTCCGTCAGCATGACCTGCGCCACGCCGCCGATCAGCCCGATCAGCACCAGCAGGATGAACTCGCCGAAGCTCGGCGTAGTCCAGATGAAGGGCAGTGCGACCAGGGTGAAGGCGGTCATCAGCAGCGACTGCCACAGCACGATGGTCGCCGAGGATTCGGTCGCCGACAGGCTGCGCACCAGCAACGTGGTGACAGCCGACCAAAGGCCCTGCACCACCGCCGCGGCCATGCCGACCGCCACGATGCCGGTGGGCATGCCGCCACCCTGGAAGGCGCCCTCGCCGAGCGCGATGACCAGGATGCCCGCGAAGCCGAGCAGCACGGCCGACCAGCGGTGGATCCCCACCTTCTCCCCGAGCACGGGGATCGACAGGATCGTGACGAACAGCGGCGTCGTGTAGGACAGCGAGGTCTGCTCGGCGAGCGGCAGCACGGTCAGGGCGAAGAAGGAACAGCCCTGCGCCATGGTCCCGGTGAAGGCGCGCACGACATGGGCTGGCAGGCGCCTGGTCCGCAGCAGCCCCCAGTCACGCCCGCGCGCGGCAATCGCCAGCATCACCGGCAGGGCGAAGGCCGAGCGGAAGAACATCGTTTCGACGAAGTGGATGTTGTCCGAGACGTCCTTGATGATCACCGACATCACGGTGAACAGCGCGGTCGCGCCGAGCATCATCAGCGCGCCGCGGCGAATGTCGTGGCGCAGCGGCATCAGGGTATGCCGTCGTGCCGCTCCGCGGCCCGCCGGAGCCTCTCGCGGTGCAGATTGTACAGCCCCGCGGCGATGACCACGACCGCGCCGGCGATCGTGGTCCAGGCCGGCACCTCCGCCCAGATCAGGAAGCCGAGGATGCCGCCCAGCAACACGTTCGAGTATTCATAGGGCGCGAGCGCCGAGACGGGTGCGAGGGCGAAGGCGCGGGCGAACAGGATATGGGCGATGGCATTGGCCACGCCGAAGAAGAACAGTGCGACCAGCACGCCGTCCCCCGGCATCTCCGACGGTGGCGGGAAGGCCGGCAGCAACAGCAGGCCGGCCGGGATATGCGCGACCATCAGCCAGAAGGCGATCGCCCCGGCTCCGTCGGTTGCCGAAAGCACCCGCGTCCAGATGCGCGTCACCGCCATGGCGACTACGGCCGCCAGCAGGAAGGGCGTTTCGAAGCGCCACAGGTCGCCACCGGGCTGCAGCATCACCAGCACGCCGAGGAAGCCCACCAGGGTCGAGGTCCAGCGCCGCCAGCCCACCTTCTCCGACAGCATGGGGATGGCGAAGATGGTCATCAGTAGCGGCGCCGCGGCGCCGATGGCATAGGAATCGACCAGCGCCATGTGGCGCTGCCAGGCCCAGTACCAGGTGGCGGAAACGGCGCAGTGCAGCGCCCCGCGCGCCGTCAGCAGCCGGATGTTCACCGGTTTCAGACCGCGCCCACGCACCATCACGAACACCGCGAGCGCACCCACCACGCCGCGGGCGATCATCGAGACGGCGACGCCGACATGGGGCAGCGCCCATTTCACCGAGGCATCAGCGGTGGTGATCACGACATAGGCGGCAAGGATGAACAGGATGCCGCGGACCGCTTCCGCCCCGGTGGGGATGGACAATCCGCCGCTTTGCTTCGCTGCGTCGTTCGGCATCGCGCCCCGTGGTGTCCCCGTCAGTCCCGCCGAAGATATAGGCGATGCCCGTCGATCTCCCCCACTGGCCAATAGCGCATAAATGCCTCAGCGAACAGCGGATGCCTTAGAAAATACTCCAATAAATCGAAACGATCGCCGCATGATGCGATATTGGTATGGCGCGTGATCACCAATGCACGCGGCGGCGCCGCCGCGAAATCCTCGGCCGTCTGCTGATAGAAGGCGAACTCGCCAGGACCCATTTCGGCAAGCCCGTGATAGGGCGCGGGACCGTCGGGACAGGTGCGATAGGCCGCCTGCAGGGGCCAGATACTCATCGTATGCAGGTGCTGGTGCGCATCGGCATAGGTCAATGCAGGCTGCAGCGGAAACAGATCGGGGCTGAGCGCCAGGACACCGGCGCCGTGGGCCTCCTGCCGCAGCCAGGCGGCCAGGCGGCCCGGCGTCTCGCCGTGGAAGGCAGTCTGGCGCCAGGGCGTCTCCCCGCCCCGCACGGCGTAGAGGAGCACGCCGAAGGCGGCGATGGCGGCCAGGGTCGGCGCAGCGGCCCGCGCCCGCACATCCGGCAGCGCGCGGTCGGCCCAGCCCGCGCCCGCCACGACGATCGCCCCGCAGCCCAGGATCGTCACCGGCAGCACATGGTAGGTCCAGCCCTTGTGCTGCATCCAGGCGGCCAGGAACGCCCCGCAGGCTGCCGTCGCCAACGCCTGCGGAAAGGCGCCGGCCTGGCGGCGCATCGCCAACGGCATCGCCATCAGCAGAAAGACCGCCGCACCCATGACATCCGTCCCGAGCACCGCCCAGGGGCCCGGCCCATGGATGGACCCGTAGAAGGTCAGGGCGAAGGGCAGCACCTGCTCGCGATAGGCGGGAAAGGCCAGCAGGACGACCAGCAGGTAGACGATCCACACCGCGCCCATCGCCCAGGGCACCAGGTCGCGCTGCGCTCGCGCCCGGCCGACGCGCAGCAGCACGAGCGCCTCGACCAGCAGTGGGACCGCCAGGAAGTATGGCTTGAGTGCGAAGCCGAGTGCCGCGACCAGCGCGACGCCGAGCGCGAGCCCGGCTGCCACGGGCGGCCCTTCGATGCGTCGGGCCGCCAGCAGGCAGTAGGGGATCGCCGCCATCGCCATCAGCACGTCGCGCTGGCCGAAATCCGACCCGGCCATGACCAGCAGCAGCGGCAGGCAGGTGGTCAGCACCGCCGCTTCGACGACACCTTCGACCCGGCCGGCACGCAGCGCATCGGCCATCCACCAGAACAGCCCGGCCAGGCCCAGCAGGCAGGCGAGCAGCGCCTGGGCCGGCGGCAGCGAGGTCCACCGCGCGATCGCCGCCGGCACCAGGTTCAACATGAAGATCAGCGGCGGGTTCACATCGACCAGGTCGACATAGAGCCGCTCCCCGCCCAGCCAGCGGCGCGAGAAGTCGAGCACCGCCGCGACATCGTGGTTCAGCGGCGGCAGCAGGATGGTGACCAGGAAGAAGATGGCCGGCGCGAAGCCGGCCCAGCGCAGCAGGACGGCGCGCAACGCGGCGGGGCGGCTTGCGGCGTACGGGGCGGCCTGGCCGGACTCGGGCTGATGCTGGAATGGGGTCATCGACGCCGCGCATCCTCCCGGGCGGCGAGGCTGTATGCAACGGGATTGCGGCCCCATCCAGGGTATCCCTGCCATGTTCCGGCCTTGCTGCGATGCGAAGGATCCCCCCTGTGGAACCCGCCGAATATGACCTGATGGATGCGGCGGAGGAGCGCATGTGGTGGTACCGCGCCCTCCATGCCCGCGTGATGGATGCGCTGCGCCGTCGGCCTGGCCCAACGGGGGCGGTGCTCGATGCCGGCTGCGGTACGGGCGGGCTGCTGTCGCGCATGGTGGCCCTCGGCCGGCCGATGGCGGGGCTGGACTTCAACCCGACGGCGGCGGCGCGGGCGGCGGCCAAGTCCGGCGCGGTGGTCACGGCCGGGGATGCCAACCGCCTGCCCTTCGCCGATGGCAGCTTCACCGCGCTCACCTCCTGCGACGTGCTGTGCCATCGCGCCGTCGATCCGGTCGCGGCGCTGGCGGAATTCCGCCGCGTGCTGGCCCCCGGCGGGACGCTCGTGCTGAACCTGCCCGCCTATCAGTGGCTGCGATCCGCACATGACGAGCGGGTCCACAATGACCGCCGCTTCACCGCGCGCCAGGGCCGCGCGCTGCTGGAGGCTGCCGGCTTCACGGCGATCCAGGCGCACTACTGGAACGCCCTGCTGCTGCCACTGATGATCCTGGAACGAAAGGTCATGCGCGCCGACGCCGCGCATGACAGCAGCGATGTCCGCCCCTTCCCGCCCTGGCTGGATGCCGCGCTGCATGGCACGACGGTGCTTGAGCATGGCATCGCGCGGCTCGGCCTGCGCTATCCTGCCGGCGGATCGATCCTTCTGGTCGCGACGCGGCCCTGATGTCGGAGACTGGCTACATGACCACCGAATCGGCCGGGGCGACGCACCCGGTCGGCCTTTCCATCGTCGTGCCCGTCTATCGGGGTGCCGCCACCGTGGGCACGCTGGTCGCCGAATTGTCGAAGCTGCGCCCGGCAGGCGGGCTTGAGATCGTGCTGGTCAATGACGGCAGCCCCGACAATTCCGGGGATGTCTGCCGCGAGCTTGCCCGCACCGCGACCGTACCGCTGACCTTCATCGAGCATGCCCGCAATTTCGGCGAGCACAACGCGGTCATGACCGGGCTGCGCCATGCCCGTGGCGCCTATGTCATCACCATGGATGACGACCTGCAGAACCCGCCGGAGGAGGTGATCAAGCTGTACGACCACGCCCGCCTCGGCGGCTTCGACGTGGTCTACACCCGCTATGCGGTGAAGGAGCATGAGGGCTGGCGCAACCTCGGCTCCCGCTTCGCCAACTGGGTCGCCGACCAGCTGATGGACAAGCCCAGGGGGCTGTACCTGTCCTCCTTCCGCTGCATGTCGGCGCTGGCGGTGGGCGAGGTCATCAAGTATCGCGGCCCCTATCCCTATGTGGACGGGCTGCTGATGCAGGTGACCACGCGGCTCGACAGCATCGAGGTGAAGCATTTCGCCCGATCGGAGGGGCGGTCGAACTACACCATGCGGCGGCTGGTGCGGCTGTGGTTGAACCTCGCGACGAACTTCTCGGTCCTGCCGCTGCGCATGGCGATCTTCGCCGGGGTGGGCATGGGCTGCCTCGGCCTGGTAGCCGCTGCCTGGGTCATCGTCGAGGCGATGTTCGGCGAGACACCGTCCGGCTGGGCGTCGCTGATGACGGTCACGCTGTTGATCGCGGGCGTGCAGTTCCTCATTCTCGGCGTCATGGGCGAATATGTCGGGCGTGCCTTCATGTCTGCGAACGGCAAGCCGCAGGGTGTGATCCGCGAGATCATCCCGGCGCGGGATGATGCACGATGATGATGTATTGGCTGGCGCTGGGGGCGGCGATCAGCACCTCCCTGGTCGGGCAGGTGCTGTTGAAGTCCGGCGCCTCGGGCTCGGTCGCGGCCGAGGGCAGCTTCTTCGAGCAGTTGTTTCGCATCCCGACCATGGTCGGGCTGGTGTTCTATGGCGGAGCGGCGCTGCTCTACATCATCGCGCTGCGGAAGATCCCGATGAGCGTCGCGCTGCCCTGCACGGCGGCGTCCTATGTCGTGATCGCCATCATCGGCTGGGCGGCGTTCGGCGAATCGATGGGCGTGCACAAGATCGGCGCCATCGCGCTGATCGCCGCCGGCGTCGCGTTGCTGGCAACCACGGCGTGATACCCTCCGCACAAAGGCCCAGCCTTTGTGCGGAGGGTATCGCGTGCGGGGCTGGTGAGGCGGCCGCGCGCCAAATCAAAGGCCGAATGCCAGCCGCGCAAAGATTCATCCTTGGCGCGGCTGGCATGCGGGCGGCAGCGCTGCTGGCGGCGGGACTGCTCGCCGCCTGCGCGCCGGTGGACCCGCCCTGCCCGGCCGGCACGCAGCCTGCGACCGTCGCCGAGGCATTTTTCGGCCGCAACGTCCGCGGCCGCGCCGAGGTCAGCGAGGCCGAATGGCGGGCCTTCCTCGCCGACACCGTCACCCCGGCCTTCCCCGATGGGCTGACGGCGCATGACGGCCTTGGCCAATGGCGCGGGGCCGAGGGGCGCATCATCCAGGAAAACAGCAAGGTGCTGGTCGTCGTGCTGCCCGGCACCGATGCCACGGCTGCGCGCGCCCGGCTCCACCCGGTCGAGGAAGCCTGGAAGGCGCGCTTCCGCCAGCAATCGGTGCTGACGACCTATCGCAGCGCCTGCGTCGGGTTCTGACGCCCGCCTCGCGGCGGCGCCTGCCTCACTCCGCATCCCCGACGCGGAAATACAGCCCGCCCACGCTGCCGGCCGCGCCGCAGAAAGGTACCGCCACGCCATCGCCGCGCGGCGTCATGGCGATGCGCAGCATGGGGCCGAGCCAGCGCAGTTCCAGCATACCGTCATCCGTGCGCAGCCATTCAGCCGCGTCGGTGCGGCCCTCTCCGTCGTACTCGCAGGTCCAGGCCAGGTTGTTGATGTCGGCGGTGGTGACCGAGACCAGGTACTGGCCCTGCCCGATGCGGCGCAGCACCGCTTCCCCCTGCACGCCCATCCAGCGGCCCTCGAGGCCGGACGGATCAGCCTGGATGCGCATCAGCCGGGTCAGGCGGAATTCCAGTGCCCCGCGCAGCGCGGCGCGCGGATCCGGTTCGTCCAGCGTGCCGTCGGGATGGAAGAACAACTCGCGCGACATGCTGCGCCGCCAGGCGGCGTCCTGGCGCGCCAGTTCGGCCGTGCCCTCCGGCCCCAGCACCGTGCCGAGTTCCGCAAGCCGCATCCCGCGCGCCCGGTCGATGATCGCGAGCCAGGGATCGGCCGCGATCGCCGCATCCACCGCACGCGCGGCCGTGGCGCAATCGGCGTTGCGCCGCCGCGGGCAGGCGTCCTGCGCCGCCACGGGCGATGCGGCGAGAAGCAACGGCAGCAACAGGGCAAGGCATCGCGCGATCATCGCTGCCGAACCTGCGGCGCATCGCGCCGCCGCGCCAGGAAGGCCTTCACCCCGGCGGTGTCAGCCGAAGGCGCCGACCTCATGGCTGATCACCGCCGAGCATTCCCGCACCAGTCCGAAGATCGTCGCCATCGGCCCGAAGATCGCCGCATGCTCCGCGGCATAGGAGGCCCCTTCGCGCGGCCCGGCCGGCTCCCCGAAATCGAGCCCGCTCGACGGGTCGGGCGCGGCGGGGAAGATCTCGGCCAGCAGGTCCAGCACCGGCGGCACGTCCAGTTGCAGCAGTCGCGCGATCAGTGAATCCCGCGTCGCGCCGTGGCGCGGGCTGAAGTCGGGCAGCGTGACGGCCAGCAGCCAGAGCCGCTGCACCAGGCAGAGCCGCAGCGCATGCGCCAGCACCAGCCGGTCCGGCATCACCGGCAAGTCGGGCCACGCCGCGCGCAGCGCCTGGTGGTCCGCTTGCAGCCGCCGGAACATGCGCCGCGTTGCGGGCGAGAGGGCGAGCCGCTCCAGCGCCTCGGCAACCGCCGTCAGCGCCTCCCGCCGTCCCGGCCGCCGGGTGAAGCCGGCGCGATCCAGCCAGGGCGATGGATCCAGCATATCCACCACCGCCCGCAGCACGCCGAGGTCGCTGCACGCCTGTGCCCGCACCGCCATGGCGAGCGCGCGCGCGAAGCGCGGCGAACTCGCCGAGAGGTGCGCGAAGGCTTCCGGATGCGCCACTGCCGCCGCGCCCAGCCCGTGCAGGGTGTTCGCGAGCCAGCCCACCTGGTGCAGGATCGCGTTGTTCGGAATGGCACGCAGTTGCGACGGGTGGCTGATCCTCGCCGGCCCGCCCAGATCGGTCTGCCGCGCGGCCGGGCGAGAGCCCGTCCGGTCCAGCAGGCCCGGCCCGAAGGCGCCCAGCAGCGCGGCGTAGCCCGGGTCTTCCACCAGCGCGGCCATCTCGCGGCGGATGGTGGCAAAAAAGTCGGCACCGTAATCGGCCTCGGCATAGATCGGGTCGGCGGGTTCCACCCCCGGCGCCAGCGCGTGTTCCGCGATGCGCGCGACCGTCGCGAGCGCGAGCCGATCCGTGCCGAACAGCAGATAGCCGTCGCCGCCCTGGAAGGCCGCCTCCTCGCGCAGCGTCAGCCCGGCGGCGGCGAGCGCCCCGCGCGCGGCCGCCGGTGAGAGATAGGCGAAGCGGTCGGCAAGGCTCGACGGATGCCCGCCGCGGCCGATGCTCTCGCCATGCGTGTCGAACAGCACCAGCTCGATGCCATGCAGCCCGTGCCGCCGCATCTGCTCGGCGAGCCGGATCTTCAGCCGCTCGGCAAGATACGACGCCGCCAGTTGCCCGACATACCGTCCGGAATCCGAATAGCCGAATTGCAGGCAGAGCCGCCCGTGGCCCCGCAGGTAGTCGCGGAAATGCGGGCTGCGCAGCGCCTCCTCCAGCACGCGCTCGCCACGCTCCAGCGCATCGGCTGTCTCGAACAGCGGGGAGATCTCGATCCGGTCGGCGATGCCGAAACGCCTCGCCAGCCACAGCGCGGCGAGCAGCGTGTAGCCGGTCTCGGTTTCCGCAATCAGGAAGCGCACCGGCTGGCTGCCATCGATATGCTTCAGCACCTGCGCGACCGTCATCATCAGCCGCACAGCGGAAGCCTGCTCGGCGAGGATCGCGCCGGTATCCACCGGCACCGGCTTCACCGCGGCGAGCGCGGCATTCACATGCGCGAGCAGGCCGCGCCGCCCCGCACGGTCCTCCACCGGCACCGCGATGCCGAGGCGCTGGCGCAGCGCGTTGTGGATCTGCACCGCGTTGAGCCGCACATGCGTATGCGCCAGCGCCAGCCCATGCGCGGCGAGCCCCGCCCGCTGCACTGCCAGGGCCTGGCGCGTGGCAACATCGGGCGCCGCCTCCATCGCCGCCGGGAACAACGCGAGCAACGGCTCGGGCGAGGTCAGCGCCGTCTCCCGCCCCTGAACCAGGCGCAGTGCGAAGGCGCGGGCGCTCTCGGCCGTGACCCTGGCCGGCACGGCATCCTCCTGTGCCGCGACTTCCGCCACCGCCTCCCGCGCCAGCGCGACGATCGGCGCGGCGCAGGCGCCGAGCGGTTCCAGCCGATCCGCCAGCCGTGCGAGTTGCAGCCGCTTCATGCGCAGCCGCAGGCGCAGCGTGTCGTTCCAGCCGATATCCGTGCGCCCATCCGTGTCGTAGCCGACCCAGGAGGTGAGGATTACCGGCCGCGGCAGCAGCGCCAGGGCGCGTTCGCCCCAGACCGCGCATCCCGCCTCGAACAACGCCGCCGACAGCGCATCCAGCGCATCCCGCCCGCGCGCGATCGCCGCGGCGGCCTGGGCGAATTCCTCCTCGAGCGTCACCGGCGCCGGGCGATGCGACAGGCCCTCGGGCGGCGTTGCACCGCCGGCGGCCTCGGCCAGCGCAGTGCCGGTGGCGAGCGGCATGGAGAAGGTCGGATGCGCGGTGAAAACCGCGGCGAAGCGCGTGCGTTCAACCGCCTCGCGGAAGGCGGCGAAGGGAACGGGGCTGTCCTCGGGGTCGGGGCGCACCAACCGCGCGGCGACGGTGGCAAGTGCCGCCGCGTCGTCGCCCATGCCGGCATAGGCGGCGAGACGCGCCGCGCGATCCTGCGCCGCGCCCTGCGCCATACGCGCGATCAGCGCCGACAGCGCCTCGGTCGTGACGCGCCCTTCATCCATCGCGCGGCTGAGATCGAGCGCGACGAGCAGCACGGGATCGCCGAAGGGATCGGCCGCCGCGGCTTCGCGCGCCGCGCGCAGGCGGGCCAGCAATTCGGCGAGAAGGTCGGGCGGCGCGGCGTCATCCATGCCTGCATGCTGCACCCGCGAAGTCACCGCTGGCGAGTCGGAAACGCGCCGGCCGTGCCGTTGCCGGGCCGGGATGCGCATGCGAGCCTTTTGGGTGCTGCGCCACGCGCGGCGGGAGGAGTCCGGATGAAGCCCAGATCGATCGTGCGGCGTCGCGCGCTGCTGGCCGGCGGCGCGGGTCTCGCGGCGCCGCGCTATCTCTCCGCACAGGGCACCTGGCCGAACAAGCCGGTGCGCATGGTGGTGCCCTACGGCGCCGGCAACCTTGCCGACCACGTCGCCCGCGTGCTGGCGGAGGATCTGCAGCAGCGCTGGGGCCAGCGCGTCGTCGCCGATAACCAGCCGGGCGCCGGTGGTGCGATCGGCGTGCAGCAGGTCGCCCGCGCGGCGCCGGACGGCTACACCATCGGGCTGGTGGCGATGGCCGCACTGACCATCACGCCGCACATGTCGCGCGCGCCCTATGATCCGCTGCGCGACCTGACGCCGGTCGCCGGGGTCACGGTCGCCGCGGGCGCGCTGACGCTGCGCAGTGAACTCGGCATCACGACGCTGCCGGATTTCGTCACGGCCGCGCGGGCGCGGCCTGCGGCTGACCCCTTCTTCTACTATTCGGCCGGCAACGGCACCGTGCCGCATCTGAACTTCGAGATCCTGCGCCGGACGCTCGACTTCCCAGCGCAGCATGTCCCCTATCGCACCAGCCCGGCAGGGTTGGCTGACCTGCTGGCCGGGCGCGTGCAGGCGACGATGGACAGCTTCTCGGTGGTGCTGCCGGCGATCCGCGCGGGCACGTTGCGCGCCGTGGTGGCCACGCAGCGCAGCCGCATGCCGGAATTGCCCGAGGTGCCCTCGATCGCCGAGGTCGCCCCGCAGGTGGAATTCGCCCATGCTTGGCAGGCGGTGATGGGCCCCGCCGGACTGCCCGGCGAGATCACCGCGCGCATCGCCGCCGACACCAAGGCGGCACTGGCCGTGCCCGGCTTCGCCGCGCGCATGCCCGCCGGCGCGGGGCTGTTCGACCTGGGACCTCAGGCACTGTCCGAGACGATGCGCCGCGACCACGCGCGCTTCGGCGCGCTGGTGGCTGAACTTGGCCTGCGATCGGAGTGATGGAATGACCCGCTACAGCGTGACGCGACTGACCGGCAACCCGATCATCCGCCCGGGGATGGATGCGCGCATGGGTGCCAACATCCAGGGACCGTCGGTGATCCGCGTGCCCGATTGGGTGAAGGACCGGCTTGGCCGCTACTACTGCTACTTCGCCGACCATAAGGGCGACTACATCCGCCTGGCTTATGCCGATGCACCGGAAGGGCCATGGCGGGTGCATGGGCCGGGCAGCCTCGCCCTGCCCGACAGCCTGTTTCCGACGACACCGCCTGTGGTGCCCAAGGATGTGGCGTCCGGCGACCGCCTGCCCGGCCGCGCGCCGGAAGGCACGCCCGGCATCCCGGACCCGATGGAGGATGCGACTCACCCGCACATCGCCTCCCCCGACGTGCATGTGGACGAGGCCAACCGGCGCATCGTGATGTATTTCCACGGCCTCGCGGATTTCCGCACGCAGCGTAGCCGCGTGGCGCTGTCGGAGGACGGGCTTCGTTTCCAGGCGCTGCCGGAATTGCTTGGACCGTCCTACTTCCGCGTGTTCCGCCATGGCGGCTGGACCTATGCGCTCGCCATGCCGGGCATCGTCTTCCGGTCGCGGCATGGGCTGACGGGGTTCGAACGCGGGCCGACCCTGTTCCCCGGCACCCAGCGCCACACCGCGTTGCGGCTGCGCGGCGATACGCTGGAGGTGTTCTGGACCCGCGTCGGCGATACGCCGGAAAGCATCCTGCTCTCCACCATCGACCTGTCGGGCGACTGGATGTCCTGGCGCGCCGAGGGCGAAGTCGTGGTGCTGCGCCCTGAGACGGCGTGGGAAGGTGCCGGCCTGCCGCTCGAACGATCCTGGCGCGGAGCGATCAACGCGCCGGCGAACCAGCTTCGCGACCCCTGCATCCTGGAGGATGAAGGCCGCGTGCTGCTGTTCTATGCGGTGCAGGGCGAGGCCGGGATCGCAGTGGCCGAGTTGCGGGACGCCTGAACGCGGCATTGCGCGGCGGCGGCGCAGCGGTCATCGTCCCGGCGCCGTATCGGAGTGCCGCATCATGCGTCGCCGCGCCCTGCCCGCAGCCCTGGCCGCAACCGCCGCACCCGCCTTCGCCCAGGCCCTGGTCAGCGATGCCGCGCTGGACGACGCCGCGCGCACGCTTGTCGCGCTGCCGGGCCAGACCGCGCTGCTGCTGGAAGCCGAGGGACCGAAGGGCCGCATCCGCATCGCGCATCGGGACGGCGAGCCGGTCTTCGTCGGCAGCGTGGTCAAGACCTTCATCCTCGCCGCCTATCTGAAGGCCGTGGAGGAAGGACGGCTGTCGCTGACCGAGCAACTGCCCGTCGATGACGAGGTCCGTTCGCCGGTCAGCCCGGTGTTCGGCGCCCTGACCGGCACCGCGCCGGCGGTGGTCGCGCTGGAGGCGATGATCACCCACAGCGACAACACCGCCACCGACATGGCGATCCGCCGCGTCACGCCGGCGGCGGTCCGCGCGCTGATCGCGGCCCGCGGATTGGCCGGAACACGCATTCCTGATTCGACGCGCATCATGGTCTCGGCGCTGGCCGGCGCGCCGCCCGGGGTGGATCTCGGCTGGGCCGGCATCCAGGCGCTGGAGCGCGGCGCGCCGATGCCCTCTCCGCGCACACCCATCAACGATGTCTCGACGATGGTCAGCACGGGGCGGGACATGGTGGCCTGGTATGACTTCGTGCTGGCCGGCCGGCTTTTCGCGAAGCCCGAGACGCTTGCGACCTTCAAGCGCATCCAATCCATGGCGACTGCCATGCCGGAGGTCGCACCGCCCGATGTCATCGCCTATGGCAAGGGCGGCAGCATCACCTGGGAGCAGGCGCAGGCCATGGCGGTGGCCGGGCAGATGGTCGGCGGGCCGGTCCGGGCGACGTTCTTCCATGGTGTGAACTGGACCGGCGATGCGACCTCCATGCCCCGCGTCGCCGCCACGGCCATCGAGCAGTTCCGTATCATGCTGGCCCGCACGCTGGCCGTGCTGGGCTGACGGGGCGCTCGACAAGACCGCCGCAACCGGTGATTCTCGGCGCCAAATCCAACCGAGGGAACCCCATGACCCTGCTTGAAAGCCTGAAGGGCCGCCTGCGCCTGCCGCTGATCGGCTCGCCGCTCTTCATCATCTCGGTGCCGGACCTGGTGGCGGCGCAATGCACCTCCGGCGTGATCGGGTCGATGCCCTCGCTCAACGCCCGGCCGGTGGAACAGCTCGACGAATGGCTGGGCGAGATCCAGGAGCGCCTTGCCGCGCATGATGCCGCGCATCCGGACCGGCCCGCCGCCCCGTTCGCCATCAACCTTATCGTCCACCGGTCGAACGACCGGCTGGAGCAGGACCTCGCGCTGTGCGTGAAGCACAAGGTGCCGCTGATCATCAGCAGCCTCGGCGCGCGACCGGAGGTGAATGACGCGGTCCATTCCTATGGCGGGCACATCATCCACGACGTGATCAACCAGACCTTCGCCCACAAGGCGATCGAGAAGGGCGCGGACGGGCTGGTGCTGGTCGCCGCCGGCGCCGGCGGGCATGCCGGCGCACAATCCCCGTTCGCCATGCTGCAGGAGACACGCGCCTGGTTCGACGGGCCGGTGGCGCTGTCGGGTGCGATGGCGCATGGGCGCTCGATCCTGGCGGCCGAGGCGATGGGTGCGGACTTCGCCTATATGGGCAGCGCCTTCATCGCCACCACCGAGGCCCGCGCGGTCGAGGACTACAAGACGATGATCGTCGCCAGCGCGGCGGAGGACATCGTCTACACGAACCTCATCACCGGCGTGCACGGCAACTACCTGAAGCCCTCGCTGCGCGCCGCCGGGCTGAACCCGGACGACCTCGGCGGCGTCGAGGGGTCGCAGATGAATTTCGGAACCGAGCGCAAGCGGAAGTGGAAGGACATCTGGGGCGCCGGCCAGTCGGTCAGCGGCGTGAAGGAGATTGTCCCGGCGGCGGCGCTGATCGACCGGCTGGCGACGGAATACGCGGCGGCGCGGCAGAAGATCGGCGCGGGGTCGCCGCTGGTGAATGCGGGCTGGGGGCGGCGCGCGGCGGCGTAGGACACCGACGTGGCCGCCACGTCCGTCACGGCTGCCGGGATCGCTGGAACCAGGCCTTGAAGCCGGTCGCGCCAAGCCGCGGGCTCTCGCCGGGCACCAGCGAGCGATCGTCCAGCAGCGCGCCGAAGTACAGCGCGCGCGGGTCGCTCACCACGTCTCGCCCATCGCCCGTCGCGCGCAGGTAGCGCGCGACGAGGCCACTGAGCGGCATTCGCTCCGGCCCGGCGATCTCGATCATGCCATTGGCCGGCGCGGCGAGCGCGGTCTCGGCCATAAAAGCCGCGACATCGTCGGAGGCGATCGGCTGCACGGCGGCCGATGACAGTCGTACCGCACCGCCCTCGACGCCCGACTTGGCGATGCCGCCGAGGAACTCGAAGAACTGGGTCGAACGAACGATGGTGTAGGGCAGGCCCGAGGCTTCGATCAGCGCTTCCTGCGCCAGCTTCCCGCGGAAATAGCCGCTCTGCTGAAGCCGTTCGGTGCCCACGACCGACAGGGCGACATGATGCGCGATCCCGGCCGCCGTGCCCGCCGCGAGCAGGTTGCGCCCGGAGATGGTGAAGAAGTCGAGCACCGCCTGATCCGCGAAGGAGGGCGAATTCGCCAGGTCGAGGACGACCCGCGCACCAGCCAGCGCCTCGGCCAGGCCCTGCCCCGTGATGGTGTCGACCCCGGTATTGGGCGAGGCGGCGACGACCTCGTGCCCTGCCGCCCTGAGCAGCCGGACGGTCTTGGAGCCGATCAGCCCCGTGCCGCCAATGATCACGATCTTCATGGTGATGGTCCCTGATGCTTCCGCGCGGTCCGATCGGCGCGCTTCGCCATCAGGACGACGCAGCGGTCTCGGTTGTGACATTGCGATGCACGCGCTGTGAAACGCCTCAGAGGCAGGCCGCGCCTGTGACCTGGATCGCTATCAGCGGCATGGGTCCGAGCCGTATGCCGTCGCATCGAACATTCGCAAACCGAAGGCACCGATGTACGACATCCTGAACATGGCAAGAATTGCCGACGACGTTTACAGCGACGCGGCGAATTCCGGCATGCTGCGTGACTGGCACACCAGCCAGATCCAGGACCTGTACGAGAACGACAACTTCCGCGCACGCGTCTATTGGAAGGGCTCGGGCCACAACATCGCCTGCGTCTGCTTCCGCGGCACGGCGAATGCGAAGGATGCCATCGCGGCGGATCTCGGCGGCATCGGCATGGGGCTGAATGCGCTTGCGATGAAACTGAACGACGCGGTGGATTTCACCGCGGGCATCGCTCGCAAGGCGGAGGTGACCTGGCTGACCGGGCATTCGCTCGGCGGTGCCTTCGTACAGATGGTCGGTGCGATCCTCGGCCTGCCCGGCGTGACCTGGAACGCGCCCGGGGCGCTGGCGCTGGTCAATCAGCTCTCCTCGAACCCGATCCGCGCGGCGGTCGGTGGGGCGGGTTCGGCCGGGGTCAGCTTCCTCGCGAGCCTCGGCACGCTTGGCGTGGGCGGTGCGCTGATCACCGCGCTGAACCAGGCGGTCGCGGCGACCGGGTCGGACGCCTTCGCGCCCATCGCGAATTTCCGCGGCAACTGGGATCCGGTCAGCCTGTTCGGCAGCCATGTCGGCATGCCGTTGCAGACGATCGCCTGCCCGACGCAGTCGCCGCACCCGCACAGCATGGTGCCGATCATCCAGGCGCTCGAAACCCGCTGACCCGGCGGAACCGGAGGGGCGCAGCCCCTCCGGCAATGTTCAGAGCCCGCGCAGCGCCTCGCAGATCCGCTCCACCTGCGCATCCGTCAGTTCCGGATACATCGGGATGCTCAGCACTTCCTCCGCGGCGCGCGCCGTCTCCGCGCAACCGGCGGGGCCGAGCGCCGCGCGGTCCTTGTAGGCGGGCTGCAGATGCACCGGCACGGGGTAGTGGATGCCCGTGCCGATCCCCTGCGCCTTGAAGTACGCCTGCGCCTCCGCGCGGTTCGCGCAGCGCAGCACATACTGGTGGAAGACATGCTCCGCGCCGGGGCGGCGGATCGGTGCCTCGATCGGCCCGCCGGCGAGTGCGGCGTCATAGGCCGCCGCGATCGCCTGCCGGCGCGCATTGCCGGCATCGAGCGCGGTCAGCTTCACCCGCAGGATCGCCGCCTGCACCTCATCGAGGCGGGAATTCACGCCGACCATCGCGCTGACGTAGCGGTCCTTCCAGCCATACTGCCGAATCGCCGCGATGCGGTCGGCGAGTTCGACATCGTTGGTCGCCAGCACGCCGCCATCGCCAAGCGCGCCGAGGTTCTTCGTCGGATACAGGCTGAAGGCAGCCGCGGTGCCGAGCGTGCCGAGCCGCGCATTGTCCAACGTCGCGCCATGGCATTGCGCGCAATCCTCGATCAACGGGATGCCGGCTTCCTGCGTCGCCGCCAGCATCGGCCGGAGGTCGCAGGCCTGGCCATAGATATGGACGGGGATCACCGCCTTGATCGGCGGCAGGCCCGGCGGCGGCTCGTCCAGCACCGAGACGAGTTCGTCCGCGTCCATGGTGTAGGTGTCGGGGTCGATGTCGAGCAGCAGCGGCGTGGCACCCACCATCTCAACGGCCGCCACGGTGGCGACCGCGGTGTGGGAGACGGTGGCGACCGTCATGCCCGGGCCGATGCCCAAGCCCCGCAGGATCAGCGCGATTGCATCCGTGCCGTTGGCGCAGCCGACCGCGCGGTTCAGCCCGAGCCAGGCGGCGAATTCGGTCTCGAAGGCAGCGCCTTCCTTGCCGAGGATGTACCAGCCGGATTCCAGCGCGCGAGCGACGGCCGCATCGATCTCGGCCTTCTGGGCGCGGTATCCGGCGCCGGGGTCGGCCTGGGGGATGGTGGCAATGGTGGGCGCGTTCATGGGCTGTCTGCCTTACAGGTAGTCGGCGAGGCGCGGACGATACCACGCGAGGGAGCGGCGCAACCCCTCATCGAGGTCCACCCTGGGCTCCCAGCCGGAAGCGTTGCGGAAGGCGCGATCGTCGGCGGCATAGGAGCCGATGTCGATGGGCGCGCGGTCGGCGGGGAATTCGCGGGTCTCGAAGGACCCCTTCCCGCCATTGGCGGCGATCAGCCGATTGGCGAGGTCGAGCAGCGAGGTCGGCGGGCTGCCGCCGAGGTTGAACACCTGCCCGGCCAGCGCGGGTTCGGCCGCCTTCTCGGCGGCGATGAGGAAGGCATCGGTGACGTCCTCGGCATAGGTCAGGTCGCGAAGTTGCTCGCCGCCCCAGACCTCGAAGGGCTCGCCTTCCAGCACGCGGCGGATCCAGATGCCTAGGAAGGTCTGCCGCGCGTCGCGGATGCGCAGCCGAGGACCATAGCAATTGGTCAGGCGCAGCGAGACGACGGGACGGTGATGCACGCGCTGTTCGAGCAGCCAGTACTGCTCGCCCGCCCATTTCGACACGCCATTGGCGTCGGGCGGGTTGACCGGATGCAGCTCATCGACCGGCAGGGCGCGCGGGCGGCCATAGAACTGGCGCGTGGAGGCATGAACGACGGTGGCCTTGGGTGCTGCCTCCCGCATCACGCCGATCAGCCGCACCTGGGCGACGGCGTTGATGGCGATGTCGGCCACCGGGTCCTTCTGCCCGCCCATGTGCGAGGTCTGGGCGGCCATGTTGAACAGCACGTCCACGCCGTCGCAGAGCGAATGCAGCTCGGTGTCGCGGATATCGCCGCGCACCAGCAGCACGCCGGCGCCTTCGAGGTTGCGTGCCGAGGCGCCGCCATCGGGCATCATGGCATCGAGCGCGGTCACCCGCGCGCCAAGATGCGCCAGCGCATGGCACAGGTTCGAACCGAGAAAGCCCGCCCCGCCCGTCACCAGCACGCGGCGGCCGCGCCAGAATGTCGCATCGATCATCGGTCAGCCTTCCAGGAAGCGGTCCGCATTCTGCCTTGGAATGCGGCGGAATGAGGCCGGCACGGCGGCGGAGTTGCGCACACCCTATTCACCGCCCGGACCGGGCCGGCGGTGGGGTCCCTCCCCGCCCAGCACGCGCCGCGTGCGCATGATCTCGGCGAAGCCGAACAGCAGAAGCAACTGGCCCGCCACCACCTGCACCGAGGCCAGCAGCCGGATGCCGTCGTCATGCGGCGTGACGTCGCCGTAGCCGACCGTCGCTTGGGTCACCAGGCTGAAATAGAGCGCATCGGGGAAGGGCAGCGGCAGCGGCCCCTGCGGCCCGTGGAACAGCGGATGCAGCGAAAGCCCCTGCGCGATCCGGTAGAAGCAGGCGAAAACCACCACCAGCATGACGTACATCGCGAGGAAGGCGATCATCGGCACCAGCATCCGCCCGGCCCGCCCGGCGAGTTCCTGGGTGATCAGCGCCATGTCGGTCAGCAGCAGCACGACCCCGCCGACCGAGCTCGCGATGATGATCGAGATGATGGCCATCGCACCGATCAGTGCCGTGCCCTGGTCGAAGACCGGCAGGCGGTTCACCGGCAGGGCCAGGGAGAAGACGCCGATCGCCCAGATCGGCATCAGCCAGCGCGCCATGCGCGGCAGGTGGTCGAGGTCGAAGGGCCGCTCCGCCTCGGCCACCAGGCGCAGCTTGCCGCGCCGCCACCACACGGCGACCAGGAAGGCGCCGACCGGCATCAGGAAGGCCGGCGCGCGGGACCAGGACGGCGCCTCGGGGAAAGCGGCGCGGCCCATGACGGTGAACAGGCAGGCGTAGACCGCGAGCCCCGCGCTGATGCCGAAGGCCGCGTGCATGCCGTGCGGGAACAACAGGTAGAGCGTCCCGAGCCCCAACGCGGCGACGCCGATCACCAGGTAGGGAAAGGGCGAATCCTGGTCCGCCACGCCACCAGCCACGAGAAGCCCGAAGCCGAGCGTCATCACGACCGACCGCAGCCAGCCCATCGGCGGGCGATAGGGATCCGGCGCCGTGGTCACCGAGACGCAAGCGCGACGCCGGTGATCTCCACCTTCCAGGCGGGATCGACCAGCGGCGCCTGGATGGTCATGCGCGCGGGCTTGTGGCCGCGGTCGAGCCAGGCATCCCAGGCGCGGTTCATCGCCGGCGCGTCCTTGATGTCCGCCAGCACGATCTGGATGCTGACCAGGGCGCGCTTGTCGGTGCCGGCCTCGGCCAGCAGGGCGTCGATCTGGCGCAGGATGTCGGCGGTCTGGCCCTCGGCATCCGCAGTCGCGTCGTCGGCGACCTGGCCGGCCAGCCAGATCATGCCGCCCGCCACAACCGCGCCGGAAAGGCGCTGCTCCTCTGCCAACCTGCGGATCGCCATGGTTCGATTTCCTTTCCCGCCGCCGTCTCGTCCATAAGCGGCGGAGGAGGTTCATCCCATGCGGCCGATTCTCGCCAAATTCATTCTGGTCAACCGGTGGCTCGCGGCGGTGTTCCTGCTCGGCCTGACGGTGGCGCTCGGCCTGTTCGCGGCGCGCTTCGTCGCCAAGGTGGTGAAGTTCGGCAGCGGCGTCTTCTCCTCGCCCGAGGACCAGGCGCTGCTCGACCTGCTGCATCTGCTGGACTGGACGCTGGTCGCCTCGCTGGTGGTGATGGTGATCCTGGCGTCCTGGGACAGCCTGGTCTCCCCCTTCGACCCGGAAAGCCGGGCGGGTGGGATGTCGTGGATCCGTAAGCTCGACCCGGGGAACCTCAAGGTGAAGCTGGCGGGGTCGATCGTGGCGATCTCCTCGATCCAGCTGCTGCAGATGTTCATGCGCGGCGATGGCTATTCGGACCGCACGCTCGGCTGGGCGATGGGGCTGCACGGGCTGTTCCTAATCGGGGCGGTGGCGCTGGCGCTGACCGACCGCATCACGGCAGGGACCCGCCCGGCGGGGAAGGAATAGGTCCCGGCCGCCACTGACCGGCGACTGTCACAGGCTGTCGCAAAATCGCGACTCAATGGAATCTGTTACTGGTTCAACTTAACATGGCGTATGAAGATCAGGCTCGATGGCCCGTGCCGGCCCCGCGGTTTCTCTCCGTCAAAACGCGGAAATCTATCCAAATAGTTGATGTTTTGTCTTGTTGTTCTCCTGATGGTTGCTATTGATTCGCCTATAAGTTGATTAACGGGGCGAAATTTCCTTCCATGAGTGAAATCCGTGCATCGCTGCGTCGTCCCAGGCGGCTCGACAATGTCGTCCGCGACCGGCTGAAGACCTGGCCACAGCACCCACCGGGCGCCGGCAGCCTGGGCGCGGAAGGCGCCTGGCTGCGGGCCCGCCCCTGCGACGGCGAACCCGTGGCCCAGCCCTACCTCAAAATCCCGGGCTCAGACCGCATGCGGACCATCCCCGACGGCCTCTGGCTGCATTTCGGCGGCTCCCCGGACGACCCCTATGCGGACATCCTCTGCATCGAGGCCTGCTCCACCTTCCAGAACCTCCTCGACAAGCGGTCGCGCTTCGCGCCGTCCACGATCTCGCTGCTGGCGCATTGCCCGCTCGCCTGGCTGCTGGCGCCGCTGCAGGCGAACGATCCGACGCCGCGCTGGCGCATCATCCCCTTCCTCGCCACAGAACCGGTCGCGGGCTTCAGCCTGCCGGTGCGCGACCTGCGCGTGCTCTACGGCCTGCAGCGCGACCACTATGATGGCTTCGCTCGCCACCAGGTGCCGCATCCGCACGAATACTTCTGCCCGATGGAGGCCCTGACGGCGCATGAGGGTCACGCCAACCCGGCGATGCGCTCGCTGCTGGCGCGGGCCTGCGCCGCCTCGGCCTTCATGGTTCCGCCCTGAAACGCGGCAGCGCTGCCCCGATCGCGGGCAAGGATGGCGCGGCCGCATCCGAAAACCGCACCGGCCGGATGCGGCGCCGCTTGCGCGCCCGCCCGCGGATGCCGCACAGAGCGGCATCGCCGGCGAGATCGCCGCACAGGGAGACGCAGACATGGTCCTTGTCCTCAATCGTCGATCCGCGCTGCTCGCGGCCGGCGGCCTTCTCGCCGCCCCGCGCCTCGGCCACGCCCAGGCGACCCGCGTGCGGATGACGCTCGACTGGGCCTTCCAGGCGCCCAACGCCTTCGCCCTGGTGGCGCGGGAGAAAGGGTATTTCCGCGCCGCCGGCCTCGATGTGACGGTCGATCGTGGCCAGGGATCGGGCGGCGTGCCGGTGGCACTCGCCGGTGGTGCCTACGATTTCGGCTATGCCGACCTGAACCCGGCGATCCGCTTCATGGCGGAGAACCCGGACCGCGGCATCGTCGCCGTCGCCATCCTGCACGACCGCAGCCCGCTCTGCGCCATCGTGCGCGCCGATGGGCCGATCCGCGCGCCGAAGGACCTGGAAGGCAAGCGGCTCGCAGCACCCGAATTCGACGCCGGGCGGCAGTTGTTCCCCGCCTTCGCGAAGGCCGCGGGCATCGATGCCTCGAAGGTCACCTTCCTGTCCGTCACCCCCGCGCTGCGCGAACCCATGCTGGTCCGCCGCGAGGCCGATGGCGTGACGGGCTTCGTCACCACCTCCGCACTGGCGCTGAAGGGCATCGGGCTCGGCCTGAACCAGCAGCGGACCATGATGTATTACGACCACGGCCTCGACCTGTATGGCGGCGCCCTGCTGACCACGCGCGGCTACCTGGAACGCAATCCGGACGCGGTGCGCGGCATGGTCGCGTCCCTGACCAAGGCTTTCATCGAGACGGTGCGCAACGGGCAGGAGATGCTCGACATCCTCAAGCGCGTCGAACCGCTGACCGATGTGCCGCTGGAACGCGAGCGCCACGAACTGAACGTCGAGAAGGTGATCATGAGCGCGAATGTCCGCGCCAACGGCATCTCCTCGGTCGATCCGGCACGGCTGCAGACCGGCATCCGGCAGGTGGAGGAGGCCTACAACCTCGCGCCGCGGCTGCAGGGGACGCAGATCTATACGGCGGACTTCCTGCCGCCGGCGGCGGATCGGCGGGTCTGATCCCGGAGGGGCATTGCCCCTCCGGACCTCCCCACCAGGGGGCAGCGGCCCCCTGGACCGCGGGGAATTGGCGCCCTCACGGCACGGCGCGTGCCAGGAACATCCGCATGACCCAACCCTTCGTGCAGATCGACGGCGTCGCCATGCGCTATGGCGGCGTCGAGGGGACACTGGCCCTCCGGCAGGCCAGCCTCGATGTCGGGGATGGCGAATTCGTCGCGGTGGTCGGGCCCTCGGGCTGCGGCAAGTCCACCCTGATGCGCCTGGTCACCGGACTGTGGCCGCCGACCGAGGGCACCGTCATCGTCGATGGCAGGGAAGTGGACGGGCCTTTGTCGATCGCCGGCATGGCCTTCCAGAATCCGACCCTGCTGCCCTGGCGCAACATCCTCGACAACGTGATGCTGCCGCTGGAGGTGGTGCAGCCGCACCGGCGGCAACTCCGCGCCCAGCGCGGCACCTATGAACGCAAGGCCCGCGACCTGCTGAAGCTGGTTGGCCTGGAAGGCTTCGAAGCGAAGTTCCCCTGGCAGTTGTCAGGCGGCATGCAGCAGCGCGCATCCCTCTGCCGCGCCCTGGTCCACGATCCCCGCCTGCTGATGCTCGACGAACCCTTCGGCGCGCTCGACGTCTTCACGCGGGAGGATCTGTGGGACGTCATGCAGGCGGTCTGGCTCGCCAGGAAGCCGACCGTGATCCTGGTGACGCACGACCTGAAGGAGGCGGTCTATCTCGCAGACCGGGTGCTGATCATGTCCTCCCGCCCCGGGCGCATCATCGCCGAGCGGCATGTCCCCTACCCGCGCCCGCGCCGCCTGGAACAGACCTATGAGGCTGAGTTCCAGGCCATCGTCCACGAACTCCGCGACCGCATCAGCGATGCCCGAAAGGGGGAAGATGCCGATGTCCGCTAGGTCCGCCCGTTCAGCCGAGGCGCTTGCCGAAGCCGCGCGCCGCCGCCGCCGGCTGGAGAACGCGCTGCCCTGGCTGGTGACCATCGGCATGTTCGCGATCTGGGAGATGCTGGTCCACGTCTTCGACATCCCACCCTTCATCCTGCCGGCGCCGAGCGCGATCGCCGAGAGCATGGTGAAGTGGTGGCAGCCGCTGCTGTCCAATTCCTGGGCGACGCTGGTGACTACCTTCGTCGGCTTCATCATGGCGGTCGGCTTCGGCCTGGCGCTCGGCGTGGCGATCGGGTCCTCGGTGCTGGTGTATCGCGGGCTGTATCCGTTGCTGATCGCCTTCAACTCCGTGCCCAAGGTGGCGGTGGTGCCGATCCTGGTGATCTGGTTCGGCGCCGGCTTCTGGCCCGCCGTGCTGACCGCCTTCCTGATCTCCTTCTTCCCCATCGTGGTTAATGTGGCGACTGGCATCGCGACGGTGGAACCGGAACTGCGCGACGTGCTGCGCGCGCTCGGCGCCCGGCCGATCGACATCATCACCAAGGTCGGGCTGCCGCGGGCGATGCCCTATTTCTTCGCCTCGCTGAAGGTTGCGATCACCGTCGCCTTCGTGGGGTCCATCATCAGCGAGACGGTCGCGGCGAATGAGGGCATCGGGCACCTGATGCTGGTGGCATCCTCTCGCTTCGACGTCCCGCTGGTCTTCGCCGGGCTGATCGTGACGGGGGTGATGGGGGTGCTGATGTATTGGGTGGCAGTGACGATCGAGGAACGCACCACCGGTTGGGCGACGCGCGGGCAGAACGACCCGCGCCTCGCGACGGGCGGATGATGCCCGGCGCCATCCGCCTGGGGATGCTGACGCCGTCCTCGAATACGGTGCTGGAGCCCGCGACTGCTTCCCTGCTCGCGAATGCGCCACATATCACCGCGCATTTCCAGCGGCTGCGCGTTCTGTCCATCAGTTTGGAAGGTGGTTCGACCGGCCAGTTCGATGTCGCTCCCATGGTCGCGGCAGCGGAGATGCTGGCGGATGCCAAGGTGCATGTGCTGTGCTGGAACGGCACATCCGGCGCCTGGCTCGGGCTCGATGCCGATCGCGCGGTCTGCGCCGCGATCACGGCGGCGACGGGCATTCCCTGCACCACGGCGACGCTCGCCCTGCACGACGCGCTGCGTGCGCTGGGGGCGAAGCGGGTGGGGCTGGTGACGCCCTATCTCGCCTCGGTGCAGGCGGCGATCCTCGCCAACCTGCGTGCAGAGGGTTTCGCCACTGCCGGCGAGCGCCACCTCGAGGATCCCGGCAACTACTCCTTCGCCGATCACGCGCCCGACCTGGTCACGCGGCTGGTGGGTGAGGTCGCGGCGGAAGGCTGCGACGCCATCGCGATCCACTGCACGAATTTCCGGGGCCTCGATGCGGCGGCGGCCGTGCCTGACGTGCCCGTGCTGGATTCCGTCGCCGTCGCGCTATGGGGCGCGCTGCGTGCCGCCGGCGTGGACCCCGCGACGGTCCCCGCGCTCGGCGTGCTGGCGCGCCTTCGATAGGCGCGCGCCAGTTTCCGGCATTTCAAAGCGCACTGCACTTTGGCGGGGTGGCTTGGAGGGGCGGCGCCCCTCCAACCTTCCTATCGTCCCGTCCCTTCGGCCGTGCGGATCGCCGCCGGCCCGCCATTCACTCCGATGCGCTGCCCGGTGTCGCGCAGCCGCCCGTTCTCGAACCGGAACACGGCAAGGTTCCGGTCCGCCATGTTCTGCACGACGATCATCCGCCCGTCGCGGGAGAAGGCGATGCCTTGCGCCCAGGCGCCGACCGGCGCGCGGGCTACTTCCTGCAGGCGTCCGCGCTCGATGCGCAGGATGACGAGTTGCGCCTGCCCGCGCAGCGGGTCGCCATCGGGCCGTGCCGACCCGTTGTGGATCGTCACTGCGACGTGGCGATTGTCGGGGCTGACCTGGATGCCTTCGGGCGTCGCCCCGACGCTGATCGTGTCCGCGGTCAGGAAGGGTTCGCGCTGCAGGTTGATGAGCGAGACGGTGTCCGCGTCACCGCTGCCGCGCCCCACATTGGCCGCCACCGCCCAGCGCCCATCGGCGGTCAGGCCCATGCCATAGGGCCGGATGCCGACGGTGATGTCGCGGTTCGTCTTGGTGACCGTCTCGCCATCCACGTTCAGAACCGAGACGAAGGACGCTGCCGCATCGTCGCGCGTCACCAGCGCACGCCGCCCGTCCCTCGTGAACTGCACATGCGCGGGCGAGGAGGTGGCGTTGCCGATCGTCACCGTCGAGACGGGCGCGAGCGCGCCATTGGCGAAGCGGAAGACGCTGACCGTGCCGGCATTGCGGTTGGCGACCAGCACCAGGTTGCCTGAGCGGTTGATCGACACGCCTGAGGGGCCGAGGCCGGCTTCGACCGTCTGCGTCACGCGCGGCGGCGTCGCGCGCAGGTCGAGGACCTGGACGCGGTTGTCCGGCACCGTCTTGGTCGGATCGGCCGGGTCGATGCGCTCGGCGGAAGTCAGGATGGCGTAGCGCTCATCGGGGCTGATTGCGACCGAGGTCGGCGGCCCGACGACGGAATGGGACAGCGCGACCTCGGCCAGGACGCGCGGCGCGCGGCCGGACAGGTCCATGATCGTCGCGGTGTCGGCCGGCGCGTTCTGCACCACCGTGTTCACGCCGTTCACCAGCCGGCGCTTGTTGTCGTTGCCCGACACCGCGATCTGCGCCGCGGCGGGCAAGGCGATGGCAAGGGCGAACAGCATCGCGCAGCCGCCGAGCAGCCTGGACTTCATGCATTCCTCCCGATCCGTTTGAACCCCGGACGAAACATGTTCGGCCCGCCGGCCATGAATCTGCAAGCATTGGTTGCATCGGCGCGGCCGCTTTGGCATGCCCTGGTTCGGGGGCAAGTGGCGGCTATCGGGGGCGCGGAGAGGTTCGATGATCGGTATCGATTGGGGCACGTCGGGCCTGCGCGCCTATCGCTTCGCGCCGGATGGGGAACTCGTTGGCCGGCGCCACACGCCACGCGGTATCCTGACCGTGGGACCCGGCGAATTCCCGGACACGCTGCGCGCCTTCGTGGGCGATTGGATCCGTGACGGCGAGACCCGCGTGCTGATGTGCGGCATGGTCGGCAGCCGCCAGGGCTGGCTCGAAGCACCCTACCTGCACTGCCCCGCGGGCCTCGACGGCCTGGCCGCCGCGGCCGTCACGGTGCCCTTCCCCGACGCTGATGTGCGCGTGCTGCCGGGTCTGTCCTGCCGCGACCGTCACGGCGTGCCCGAGGTGATGCGCGGCGAGGAGACGCAGATGCTGGGTGCGGCGCTCGGCGCGGAGGAAGCGACGATCTGCCTTCCCGGCAGCCATTCCAAATGGGCGCGGCTCCGCGATGGCTGCGTACTGGATTTCTCCACCCACTTCACCGGGGAGGCCTTCGCCGCACTGTCGGCGCACACCATCCTTGCGCGCATGCTGGATGCCGCCGCGCCGCACCATCCCGGCGGCTTCGCGCGCGGCGTGGCGCGGGCGAAGCAGGGTGGCGGGCTGCTGCGCCACCTGTTCGGCCTCCGCGCCTCCGCCCTGTTCGACGAGATGCAGGAGGAAGAGGCGGCCTCCTACCTCTCCGGCCTGCTGATCGGGCATGAGGTCGCCGCCGCGCTGGAGGACGGCGTGGCGCCGCCGGTGCTGCTGATCGGCACCGAGGCACTGGCGGCGCGCTATGCCACGGCACTCGACGCCTTCGGCGTGCCGCACCGCAAGGCCGACCCGGACGCCGCCGCGCACGGCCTGTGGCGCGTCGGGGCGCGCTTGCCATGAGCCTCGCGCCCTGGCTCGATGCCTGCCCCGTCGTCGCCATCCTGCGCGGCATCCGGCCGGAGGAGGTGGAGGCGGTGGGCGCCGCGCTGCTCGCCGAGGGGCTGACCATCCTCGAGGTGCCGCTGAATTCACCCAGCCCGCTTGAAAGCATCCGCCGGCTTCACGCGGCCTTCGGGGACCGAACCCTGGTCGGCGCGGGCACCGTGACGAATGAGGACGAGGTCGCCGCCATCACCCGTGCCGGCGCGAAGCTGATGGTCACCCCGCATTGCGACCCGGCGCTGGTGCTGGCGGCGCGCGCACGCGGATTGATCGCCTGTCCCGGTTTCTTCACCCCCGGCGAGGCCTTCGCCCTGCTCGCCGCCGGCGCCGATGCGCTGAAGCTGTTCCCGGCCGAGGCGGCAAGCCCCGCCGTGCTGCGCGCGCTGCTCGCCGTGCTGCCGAAGGGGACCGCGGTGCTGCCGGTGGGCGGCGTCGGGGCGGACACGATTCCGGCCTGGAAGGCGGCCGGCGCGGCCGGCTTCGGCGTCGGTTCCTCGCTCTACAAGCCGGGCGACAGCGCCGCGGCGGTGGGGCAGAAGGCACGCGCGCTGCGCCTCGCACTCGACGCGGCTTGAAAGCCGGCCCGTTTCGCTTGAACGTGGCGGCGAACCGGGGGCTCAATCCCGGCAAGGCTTGCACTGGGGAAACGATCCGATGCTTCACCGCCGCCTGCTGCTGACGGGTGCGGCCTTCGCCACACCCGCGCTGTTGACCCCCCGCCGCGCCGCGGCGCAGGAGGTGACGCTGCGGCTGCACCACTTCCTGCCTGCCGTGTCCAACGTGCATCGCCACTTCGTGGTGCCCTGGACCAACAAGGTGCGGGAGGAATCGGGCGGCCGACTGCGCATCCAGGTGTTCCCCTCGATGCAACTCGGCGGGGCGCCGCCGCAGCTCTACGACCAGGTGAAGGATGGCGTCGCGGACATCGTCTGGACGTTGCCCGGATACACCCCAGGCCGCTTCCCACGCATCGAGGTGATCGAGCTGCCCTTCATCGCCCATCGCCGCGCGAGCGTGAATGCGAAGGTGACCTGGGAGCTGTTCGACCGGCACATGCGCAGCGAGTTCTCCGAGGTGCACATCCTGACCGCCTGGGCGCATGACCAGGGGCTGATCCACGCCAAGCGCGACGTGAAGACGATGGAGGACCTGCGCGGCCTGAAGCTGCGCTTCCCGACGCGGCAGGCGGGCGAGGCGCTGAAGGCGCTGGGTGCAACCCCCATCGGCATGCCGGTGCCGCAGGTGCCCGAGGCGATGTCCCAGGGTGTGATCGATGGTGCCGTGGTGCCGTGGGAGGTGGTTCCCTCGATCCGCCTGCAGGAGATGGCGCGCTACCACATCGGCATCCCGGGCAGCCCGACCCTCTATTCGGCATCCTTCATCCTGGCGATGAACCCGGCGCGCTATGCCGGCCTGCCGGACGACCTGAAGCGCGTGATCGACGCCAATTCCGGCGCGGCGGCGGCCGAGATGGCCGCGAAGGTTTGGGACGAGGAAGGCCCGAAGGTCGAGGAGGTCGCGCGCCGCCGCGGCAATTCGATCAGCGAGATCAGCGAGGCGGAGAAGGCCCGCTGGGTCACCACCACGGCGCCGGTCACCCAGGCCTGGATCGCGCAGATGCGCGAACGCAACATCGACGGCGGCGCGCTGGTCGAGGAGACGCGCGCCCTCGTCGCCCGCTACGGGCAGGGCGTGTCCTGACAAACCCGAACTCCTGTGTAGTTCGGGTCTGGCGTTGTCCCGCGCGCAGCCGCCACACCAACCCTGCGCGCGGTAAACCCGGATTCCTTCAGCATCCGGTTTTACCGGCCAACCGCCCGGCATGACCCAGCCCGCGCCGCCGGCAGGGCCCGTCGCCCGGCTCGCTTCCGCCTTCGCGGTGGTGGGTGGGATCGTGCTGCTTGCCGTTGCCTTCATGGTCGGCGCGTCGGTGCTGCTGCGCTGGCTGTTCGGCCAGCCGATCACCGGCGATGTCGAGATGGTGCAGGTCGGCGGCGGCCTCGCGGTGCTGGGCTTCCTCGCCTATGGCACGCTGATGCGGGCGAACATCTTCGTGGACAGCTTCACCACCAGGCTGCCGCAGCGGCTCAACCAGGCGATCGACGGGTTCTGGAACCTGGTCTGGGGCATCACCGCGCTGGTGCTGGCCGAACGCATGGCGGTCGGCGCAATGGAGGCCTTCGGCAATCAAACCACCACCATGGGGCTGCTCGGCATTCCCATCTGGTGGTCGATCGGCATCGGCGCAGCGTGCTTCGCGATGACCGGCCTCACCGCGCTGTCCTGGACCGGGCGCCTGATGCGCGGGCGTGGTTGAATGGCCGAGGAATTCATCATCGCCGGCGTGGGCTTCGCGGCGCTGCTGGGGCTGCTGGCGCTGCGCTGCCCGATCGGACTGGCCATGCTGGTGGTGGGCTGCGCGGGATACGCGCACATCGTCGATACGACGCGGCTGCTGGCGTATCTGAAGTCCACGCCCTTCTTCCTGTTCGCCAACTACACGCTGTCAGTCATCCCCCTGTTCATCCTGATGGGGGCGCTGGCCGAACGTGGCGGGCTGGCGCGGGACCTGTTCGTCGCGGCGAATGCGCTGATCGGGCACAAGCGCGGTGGCCTCGCCATGGCGGTGATCGGCGCCTGCGCCGGGTTCGGGGCCGTGTGCGGATCGTCGGTGGCAACCACCGCGACCTTCGGCCGCGCCGCACTGCCGGAACTGCGCCGCTATGGCGCGCAGCCTGGCTTCGCGACCGGGACCATCGCGGTCGGCGGGGTGCTCGGCATCCTGATCCCGCCCTCGGTCGTCCTCGTCATCTATGCCATCAGCACCGAGCAGAACATCGCCAAGCTGTTCATGGCCGCGCTGATACCGGGGCTGATGGCGACGGCCTTCTACATCCTGACCATCGCGGTGGTGGTGCGGCGCCGGCCCGAATTGTGCCCCGCCGGCCCGCGCGTGCCGGCCGAGGAACGGCGCGAGGCGCTGCTGAACGTCATCCCCGTGCTGTCGATCGCCGTGGTGGTGGTGGGCGGCATCTATGGCGGCATCTTCACACCGACGGAGAGTGCAGCCATCGGCTGCGCCGCGACGCTGATCGTGGGCCTGGCGCGACGCACCCTCAGCCCGCCCGCCGTCATCGCGGCGCTGAAGGCCACCGCCGAGACCACGGCGATGATCTTCGCCATCCTGCTCGGGGCCGAGGTGTTCAACGCCTTCCTCGCCCTGTCGCAGGCGCCGGACCTGCTGGCGGTGTGGGTGGCGGAGCAGGGCTTCCCGCCGCTCGGCGTGCTCTGCGCCTTCCTGTTCGTCTACATCGTGCTCGGCGCGGTGATGGACGAGCTGGCGATGATGCTGCTGACGCTGCCGGTGTTCTTCCCGGTGATCACCGCGCTCGATTTCGGCCTGACCACCGAGGAGACGGCGATCTGGTTCGGCATCCTGGTGCTGATCGTGGTCGGCATCGGGCTGACGGCGCCGCCGATCGGGCTGAATGTCTTCGTCGTCTCCGGGCTCGCGCGGGATGTGCCGATCGGGGCGACCTATGGCGGGGTCCTGCCCTATCTGGCGACGGATTTCATCCGGCTCGGGCTGTGCGTCGCCTTCCCCTGGCTGTCGCTGGTGCTGGTGCGGCTGCTGAGTTGAGCCGCACGCCGCACCCTGTGCGCGCTACGGTGCCGGCGCCGGGACCGTGTCCCCCGCCCGCTGCGGCGGCAGCTTGATCGCCAGGGCGCGGAACCGCCCGGTCGTCGCGCGCGATCCCGCATGCGCCGTCCCGCGCGGGATGAGGATGAGGTCGCCAGGCTTCACCTGCACTTCGCGGTCGCCGAGCCAGAACGAGCCCTCACCCTGCAGGATGAGCTGAATCTCATTCGCATCGGCATGGTAGTGCCGCGCCACATTGCCGCTCTGCACCGAGACGGTGCCGTCCGGCGTCGCGGCGAGCAGCCGGCTGCGCAGGTCGGTGTTGGGCACGAGGTTGCCGATCTCCTCATCCGTCATGCTGAACAGGTTGATGATCTGCGGCGTCAGCGGTGGCGGCCCTGACTGCGCCTCGGCCTGCGGCACGAGCCGGTTGGCGAGCAACCCGGCGGCGAAGGCCGCCGCGAAACCGGCGCAGAGGAGCGGGACGCGCATCGTGTGAGCCATGGAGCGTTTCCTTCGGGTTCGTTCCCGACCCGATCATTGGCCCCGCACGTCCCGCAGGCAATCCGCTTCCCGCACCTGGCGAAATTATCGTTCCTACATGCTAACAATCGCCTATTGTCGGTCCGGACCAAATGGGATCACGCGATGAGCGACAATCTCAGCACCTTCAGCGAGACGGCGAAGTCGCTGTCGCGCAATCCGCTCGGCATCATCGCGCTGTTCATCGTGCTGGTGTACGGCATGGCCGCACTCGTGCTCGGGGTTGCCGCGAATGGGCTCGGCGCCTTCGAGCGCGTGCTGCTCGTGCTCTTCCTCGTGGCCTTCCCGCCCGGCGTGCTGTGGGTGTTCCGCGACCTGGTGATGAACCACACCGGCAAGCTCTACAGCCCGGCGGATTTCAAGGAGGAGAAGAACTTCATGGAGGTGGTGGCCGCGCTGGCCGCCGCGGCCGGCCGTGCCGAGGCAACCCCCGGCCAGCCGGCCGCCGCGCCGCCAGATCCGGCCCGGCTGTTCACCGCCGCCCGGATGGCCACCGCCGCCACCCGGACCGCGACCCGCGTCCCCAAGGTGCTGTGGGTCGACGATCGTCCCGCCAACAATGTGCATGAGCGCCGGGCAATGGAAGCCGCGGGCATGTCGGTGCAGACCGCGCTGACGACGGAGGAAGGGCTGACGCGCGCGGCGGCCGATCGCTTCGATGTCATCGTCTCCGACATGCGGCGCCCGGAAGGCGCGCAGGCGGGCTACGACCTGCTGAAGGCGCTGCGCGCCCGCGACGACGCGACACCCTTCATCATCTATGCCGGCCCAGCCACCGCCGCGCAGCGGGAGGAAGCGACGACCCTCGGTGCGGCGGGTCGCGCCACCAGCGCGAATGAACTGCTGGAACTGGTGACCAAGGCCCTGCCGGGCTGATCCCGCAGCACCGGGGTTGCGGCGCCGGCCCGGGCCACGCAAAGGTGCGCCCGCCATCACGGAGCCACGCCCATGAAGACCCGCGCCGCCGTCGCCTGGAAAGCCGGAGCCCCGCTGACCATCGAGACCATCGACATCGGCGACCCGAAGCCGGGCGAGGTGCTGGTCGAGGTGATGGCCACCGGAATCTGCCACACCGATGCCTACACGCTGTCGGGTGCTGATCCGGAAGGGTTGTTCCCGGCGGTGCTGGGCCATGAAGGTGCCGGCATCGTGCGCGAGGTCGGCGCCGGGGTGACCACGCTGAAGCCCGGCGATCACGTCATTCCGCTCTACACGCCGGAATGCCGGCAGTGCAAAACCTGCCTGTCGCAGCGGTCGAACCTGTGCACGTCGATCCGCGCGACGCAGGGCAAGGGCGTGATGCCGGACGGCACGTCCCGCTTCTCCTGCGACCAGGGGACCGTGTTCCACTATATGGGCTGCTCCACCTTCGCGAACTTCACCATCCTGCCCGAGATCGCGCTCGCGAAGGTCCGGCAGGACGCCCCCTTCGACAAGATCTGCTACATCGGCTGCGGCGTGACGACAGGCATCGGTGCCGTCATCAACACGGCGAAGGTGTGGCCCGGCGCCAATGTCGCGGTGTTCGGCCTCGGCGGCATCGGGCTGAACGTGCTGCAGGCCGCGCGCATGGTGGGGGCCGACAAGATCATCGGCGTCGATCTGAATCCCGCGCGTGAGGAGATGGCGCGGAAATTCGGCATGACGCATTTCGTCAACCCGAACGTCGTTGGCACCGACAAGGTGGTGCAGGCGATCCAGGACATCACCGATGGCGGCGCCGATTTCTCCTTCGAATGCATCGGCAACGTCCACGTCATGCGTCAGGCGCTGGAATGCACCCATCGCGGCTGGGGCACCTCCATCATCATCGGCGTCGCCGCATCCGGGCAGGAGATCAGCACCCGCCCCTTCCAACTGGTGACCGGGCGCAACTGGTGCGGCACCGCCTTCGGCGGCGCGCGTGGCCGCACCGACGTGCCGAAGATCGTCGACTGGTACATGGACGGCAAGATCGAGATCGACAGCCTGATCACCCACACCATGCCGCTCGATCAGATCAACACCGCCTTCGACCTGATGCACGAAGGCAAATCGATCCGCTCGGTCGTCATCTACTGATCGCCGCGCGTGACCCTGGTCACGCGCTATGCGGCGTTTCAGGCCGTGCCCGCCCGCCGACATGCTACGGTGCTCCCGTCAATCCGGGGGCATCGGAGGTCGGCATGTCCGGCAACATCGCACTGCTCCACCAGCCCGGCGATTTTCGGTCCTGGGTGCAGTTGTCGCCCTATCTCTATCCCTTCTGCCTGCGCGAATTGCGCTACCGCATCGGCCTGGCGCGGCAAGGTGTCGAAGTCATCGAGGTCTGGGCACCGATCGACGCACCGCGCATCGCGGTCGCGATCGACCGGCGCAGCCTCTACATGTTCGGCCTGCGCGCCCTGCCGGGCGGTCCGTGGATCGTCTTCCGCGACTATGACCGTCCGGCCGACCCGCCCGGCGCGCCCGTGATCGAGATCGACGAGGAGCTGAACTATTCGGTGCTGCTCGGCGCCGATCCCTCGGCGATCGCGATGCCGCCGGTGCAGTTGCTGTCGCTCGCCGCCGACTTTGGGCGCAGCCGCACCAGCCCGCGCCAGCTGCAGTCGATCGTCGCGCTGATGTTCCTGGTCTCCGAGGCGCTGCGCTTCGATTCCGTCATGCTCGCCGGCATGCGCTACTTCGACCAAGGCTTCCTGCCGGTCGGCGAGTTGCTGGAAACGGTACAGGATTGGGCGGGCGCGACGCAGCGTGGGGAGGGCGATGTGCTGATGGCGCATCTCGGCTGAACCGGGGCTTGCGCGGCGCCCCGCACATGGCTTGATGCGCCCAAAGCCATGAAGGAGCGCCCGCCATGCCCGTGAACCCCGCCGATGGCGCCGTGCTCGGCGCGCTCTACGGCACCGATGCGATGCGTTCGGCCATGGGCGAGCACGCCTTCCTCCAGCGCATGCTGGATGTCGAGGCCGCCCTCGCCCGCGCCCAGGCGCGGCTCGGCATCATTCCCGCCGAGGCCGCACCCGCCATCACGGCGGCCGCCGATGCATCGCGGCTCGACCTCGCGGCAATGGCGGCGGCGACGCGCAACACCGGATACCCGGTGGTAGGGCTGGTGAAGCAGCTCTCGGCGCTGGCGGGGCCGGACGCCGGGCGCTGGACGCATTGGGGCGCCACGACCCAGGACATCATGGACACCGCGGTCGTGCTGCAGGTCGGCGACGGGCTGGCGCTGATCGAAGCTGATTTGCGCGCGACGATCACGGCGCTCGCAGCGATGGCGGCCGCGCATCGGGACACGGTGATGGCTGGGCGGACGCACCTCCAGCACGCGCTGCCGGTGACCTTCGGCTACAAGGTCGCGGTCTGGCTGGCGCCGCTGCTGGCCTCGCTCGATGCGCTGCCCCGCGTGCGGGACCGCGCGCTGCGGCTGTCCTTCGGCGGTGCCGCGGGCACCCTCGCCTCGCTCGGCGACCAGGGCATCGCGGTGACACGGGAACTCGCCGTCGAACTCGACCTCGCCGAGACCGACATCCCCTGGCACGTCGCGCGCGACGGGCTGGCGGAGGCTGTCTGCTGGCTCGGTATCCTCTGTGGCACGCTGTCGAAGATCGCCACCGACGTGATGCTGATGATGCAGACGGAACTCGCCGAGGTGTCCGAGCCGCACGTCCGCGGCCGCGGCGGGTCATCGACCATGCCGCAGAAGCGCAACCCGATCGCCTGCGAATACGTGCTGTCCCAGTCGCGCGGCGTGCACGCACTGGTGCCGCAGGTGCTCGCGGGCATGGCGCAGGATTTCGAACGTGGCACCGGCCCGTGGCAGACGGAACTGCTTGCCCTGCCGCAGGCCTTCCTGCTGGCGCATGGCGCGCTGTCCCAGGCGCGCTTCATTGCCGAGGGACTGGTGGTCGATCCCGCCCGCATGCGCCGCAACGTCGACGCGACCGGCGGGCTAATCGTGTCCGAGGCGGTGATGATGGGTCTCGCCCCGGTGTTCGGGCGCGGCGACTCGCACCACATCGTCAACGACGCCTGCGACCTCGCCATCGCCGAGGGGATCGGGCTGACCGAGGCGCTGATGCGCGATGGGCGCGTCTCGGCGCGGCTCGATGAAGCGACGATCGCGAAGATGACCGATCCGGCGGCCTATCTCGGCAGCGCGGGGGCATTCGTGGATCGGGTGCTGGCGCGGGCGAAGGGGTGACCGGAGAGGGGCGCCGCCCCTCTCCGAATCTCTCCCCGCCAGGGGGCAACGGCCCCCTGGACCGCGGTCAATTGACGCCGAACGTCACGGGGCTTCGGCCATCTCGAGCAGCGCCTGGCCATTCCGTCGGAATGCCGCCATCTGCGCCTGGGTGCCACGGCAGCGTTCGGAGAACAGGCTGCTGTCCGGGGCCACGACATCGATCTTCGACCGCACGCGGCAGACCAGCCGCGTCGTCATGCCCGGCGTGCCGCCATGCCAGCGCACCAGCGCCATCGACCAGTCGCCATAGGTCTCATAGTGCTGGCGCAGGTAGTTGGCCGCCCAGTCGGTCGCCTTGTAGGGGTCGAGCGGCCAGTCCTGGCCACCGCGCGCATGGACGGCGACATTGACCTGCACGCAACCAGCCATGGCGCGCCCGCCGGCCGCGCGGATCAGGCGCACCGCCTCCGCCTTCGTGTCGGGGTAGTAGGCGCGGCCGCCGATGTTCAGCGCATGGGCATGCAGGCCGCTCTCGTTCAGGGCGATCCCGACCAGCAGGCCCTCGGGCAGGCCATGTTCGCGCTCGGCCTCGCGGGCGGCATCGAGGCAGGCGGCGCGTGGTGACAGATCCTCACGCACCTGGTTCGCAGCCTGGGCGACCTGTGGCGGTGCCTCGGGCGGTGCGCAGGCTGACAGCGCCAGCACCCCGGCGAGCGCAGTGGCCCAGAGCGGGGACAGCAGGCGCCGGCGGTGGCGTCGGGCAGTGCCCCGGAGCCGGCGCAGCCGGGCCCTGAGGTGACGGGCGCCCCGCGCCAAGGCGCGCGGGGGGGCCGCACGATGTCGCCGACTTGGTGTGGCCGGCAATGCATTCGCGGTCATCATGGCCGCTGTCGACCACAATCCGACAGAAAAATCAAACCCGCACCGCCATCAAACGACAATCATACTCGAAAGAACGTAATGTGGCCGGATTTTGGCGCAGTCATTCTGAAGTAAATTGACTTGTTGTTTCCCGATACGACCCGCGCCGTTGGAATAATTTTTACTTCACTATTCAGTATATCGCCACAGCGCGGGCGATCTGATTTTTCCGTGACGATCAGGCACCCCAGGGCTGCTTGCCCTGGCCACCGACAGGCCGCGCCGCGCCGTCACTCCATCCTGACCGATGGCGCCGCCTGCCCCGCGATCAGGACATTGACGCAGGCGGGCTTGCCGCTGGCGAAGGCGCGCTCCAGCGCTGGCGCCAGCTCCTCCGCCCGGGTCACATATTCCCCATGCGCACCAAGTGCCCCGGCCACCAGGTCGTACCGCGTGCCAGGCGCCAGTTCGCAGCCATGCGCCCGCGCCGCGCCGTATTCGCGGAGCTGGATCTGATGCTCCGCATTCCAGCGCGCGTCGTTGCCGACCACGGCGACGAACGGCAGGCCGTGGCGCACAGCCGTGTCGAATTCCGCCATGTGGAAGCCAAAGGTGCCGTCCCCCAGGACCGCCAGGATGCGCGCGCCGGGGCGGGCGCAGCGCGCCGCCAGCGCAAAGGGGATGGACGGGCCGATCGCCCCAGCGACGCCATTGATGACCCGCGCGGGTGCCGAGAGGATCGCCTGCGCCCATTGCCCGATCTCCCCGCCATCGCTGACCAGCACCGTGTCCGGCCCGGCATCGAGGAAGGGCCGCAGCGCCCGGCACAACGTCGCCGGATGGATCGGCCCGGCCGGCGTGCCGGCCAGCGCCGCCCAGGCGGGCGGGCGGAAGCCGATATGGGTGGCGAGGCGCCCCGCCCAGGCGGCATTGCCATGCGGCGTGGCGACGGCGGTGAGCGCCGCGACGGCCTCCGCCGCGCTGGCCATGGCGGTCACGGTGATGCGTGCGCCCAACCCACGCACCGCACGAGCCAGCACATCCGCGTCCGGTTCCACAACGACGAAGCGCGCGCCTGCGGCGATGCCCGGCGCACGACCGAAGCGCAGCGTGAAATCGAGCGCCTTGCCCAGCAGCACGACCAGATCCGCCTCGGCCAGCGCCTGGGCGAAGGCGCCGAGCGAGGGATCGCCGAGCCCGCGCGGGCTTTCCATTGGCACCACCGGCAGGCCGATGCGCGCGGCGAGTGCCGCGACGGCGACCCGCCCGGCCGGCGTGCACAGCGCGGGCGGCACCACCAGCACGGGCCGTTCCGCGGCAGCGATGGCTGCGACGATGTCACGCGCAGCCCCGGGCGCCACCGGCATCGGCATCGGTGCGAATTCCGCAGCCTCGGGCAAGGCGGGCGGATCGACCCGCGCATCCAGCACATCCGTCGGCAGCGACAGATGCACCGGCCCTGGTCGGCCCGATCGCGCGATGCGCATCGCCCGTGCGACGTCAGCCGCGAGACCCGCGGCCGTCTGCGCCGTGAAGGCCGCCTTGCAGAGCGGTTCGGCCATCCGCGCCTGTTCGAGTTCCTGGAAGGCACCAAGGCCGAGTTCGGCGAGCGGCGCATGGCCCGACAGCAGCAGCACCGGTACCTCGCCGGCCTGCGCGGTCGGCAGTCCGGCGACGGCGTTGGTGTGCCCCTGCCCGCCCGTCACCAGCGCGACGCCGCATTCGCCGGTCAGCCTGGCCCAGGCATCGGCCATGTGGACGGCGGCGGCTTCGTGCCGCGTGTGGATGATCTCGATGCCGGATCCGAACAGCGCGTCATAGACCGGCATGATGTGGTTGCCGGACAGGCTGAAGATGCGGCTGACGCCCGCCTGCTTCAGTGCCCGCACCAGCAGCTCCGCGCCGCGGATCGTATCGGTCATGCTCGTCCTCCGGAGTTCTGGCCGGCAGCACGCCACGGGCTGGACAGCCTGTCCAGCGCCGGTAGTCTCGCGGCAATGAGTGGGGAACGCGCATGGCCGAAGCGGCCAGCCTGAAGGTCAGCGTGTGGCGCGGCGGCGAACAGGGCGAATTCGCCCGCTTCGAGGTGCCGGCGCGCGCGAACCAGACGGTGCTCGACGTCGTCACCTACATCCAGCGGGAACTCGATCCGTCGCTCGCCTATCGCTTCGCCTGCCGCGTGGGCATGTGCGGGTCCTGCGCGATGACGGTGAATGGCCGCGCGCGGTGGACCTGCCGGACGCATGTGCGCAAGGTGGTCGATGCCGATGGCGCGCTGGAATTGCGCCCGCTCGCCAACCTGCCGGTGATCCGCGACCTCGCCGCCGATCTCTCGCCCTTCTTCGACAAATGGGCCCGCGCGCGCGGCACCTTTCAGCCGAAGGACGCGCCCGACGGTGCGGTGCCGGAGGATTTCGCGGTCGTGCCGCCGGCGTCGAAGCAGCGGCGAGAAGCCGATGCGGGCATCGAATGCATCGGCTGCGCCGTCTGCTACGCGAGTTGCGACGTGGTGGCGTGGAACGACGACTACCTCGGCCCCGCCGCGCTGAACCGCGCCTGGACGCTGGTGAATGACGTGCGCGATGGCGGGCGCGCCGAACGGTTGGATGCCGTGGCGGGCGATGCCGGCTGCCATTCCTGCCATTCGACGCAATCCTGCACGGAACGCTGCCCGAAGAACCTCGATCCGTCCGCCGCCATCGCGGGGCTGAAGCGGACGCTGTTCTGGGACACGCTGCTGGGGCGGCGATGAGCGCGCGCAGCGAGACGCATCTGTGGATAGTGCAGCGCCTGACCGCGATGCTGCTCGCCATCGCCGTGCTGGTGCATCTGGTGATGATTGTCACCGCCGTGCGTGGCGGGCTGTCGGCCGCCGAGATCCTGTCGCGCACCCGCGGCAACGAGGCCTGGCTGATCTTCTACGTCGTCTTCGCGCTCGCCGCCGGTCTGCATGGCGCGATCGGGCTGCGCAACATCGCTGCCGAGACGATCGGCCTGCGCGGGCGCGGGGCGGATCTCGCCTGGGTGGCAGCGGGGCTGGTGACGGCGGGCTTCGGCATCCGCGCGGCGATCGGGCTCTATGCGTGATGGATCTGCGCCCGCGATCCCACCCGACGTACCTCGCCTTCGTGGTGCATCGCCTCTCGGGGCTGCTGCTTGCACTGTTCCTGCCGCTGCATTTCTGGGCGCTCGGCACGGCAATTTCCGGGGAGGCACGGCTCGACGGGTTGCTGCGTTGGACCGAGAATCCGCTCGCCAAGGCAGCCGAGACGCTGCTGGTCGTGCTGCTGGCCGCGCATCTCGCCGGGGGCTTGCGGGTGCTGGCGCTGGAGTTCCTTGGCTGGCGGTCGCGGCAGAAGGACATGGTGGCGGCATCCGCCGGCATCGCATTGCTGTTCGGGTTGGTGTTCCTGCTCAATGTGGTTTGAAGCGAGTGTCGTGGCCGGCGCATGTTTTGTCGCCGCCTTCTGCGCGGGCATGGCGGGCTTCGCCTTCGTGCTGGTGGCCGCCGGCATCCTGCTGCATGTCGTGCCCCCTTCCGTCACCGCGCCGGTGCTGGTCCTCGGCAGCCTGATGGCGCAATCCATGGCGCTGCCGCCGCTGTGGAAGCACATCGAATGGCCGCGGCTGCGTGCCTTCCTCGGCGTGGCGCTGCTTGGCCTGCCGGTCGGCTTGCTGGTGCTGGCAAAGGGCCCGGCACCGGCCATCGTCGCGGGCGTCGGGCTGCTGCTGGTGGTCTATTCCGGCTACATGCTGGCGCGCATCGCGCTGCGCATGGCCCCGCCCGAGGTGGCCGGCGGCCGCGCGGCGGATGCCGCGGTGGGCTTCGCGAGCGGCATCCTCGGCGGCATCGGCGGCTTCGTCGGCGCGCTGCCGGCGATGTGGGCGGACATCCAGGGCTGGCCGAAGGACCGCGCGCGGGCCTTCATGCAGCCCTTCATCGTCTTCATGCAGGCGATCACCGCGGTGGGCCTGGCCTTCGCCGGCTTCTTCACCACCGAGGCCCTGGTGCTGACCGCCGCCGCCGTTCCGGCGCTGGTGATCGGCACGATGATCGGCCTGCGCGCCTATGTGAGGCTGCCGGCGCAGGGTTTCCGGATTATCCTGCTGGTGCTGCTGCTGGTCTCGGGGGTTTCGCTGCTCGTTTAGGGAAGGAAGGCGCAATGACGCTGATGACGAAGGCGGGAGTCGAACCGCTTCGCGTGGAGCCGGAGGCGATCGAGGAAGCCGCGAAGCTTCTCTACATTCGCGCCTGCAAGATCCTGCCCGACGACATCAAGGCGGGCTTCGCGCGGCTGGATGGGTCCGAGACCGATGCGACGGCGAAGACCATCCTGGCGACCATGATCGAGAACATCGGCGTGGCGGAGCGGATGGACAACCTGCTGTGCCAGGATACCGGCATCCCCATCTTCAACGTGCTGGTCGGGCGCAACGTGCAGGTCGATGGCTGGGCGCTGAAGCAGGCGATCGCCGCCGGCACCGCGCGCGCCACGCGCGACCATCCGCTGCGGTCGTCCGTCGTGCATCCCATCACCCGGAAGAACGAGCACACCTCCTGCGGCGAGCGCGTCCCTGTCATCAACATCGACTTCACCGATGTGGAGCGCGAATTGCGCATCGAGATGATCCCGAAGGGTTCCGGGTCCGAGAACGGATCGTTTCTGCAGATGCTGATCCCGGCCGATGGCGTCGCGGCGGTGAAGCGCTTCGTGGTGGACCGGGTGATCCAGGCCGGCGGGAAGGTCTGCCCGCCGACCATCGTCGGCGTGGGCGTCGGCGGCACCTCGGACCTGTGCATGCACCTGGCGAAAGTGGCGGCGACGCGCCCGCTGGGATCGCGCTGCGCCGATCCCGAAGGTGCTGCGCTGGAGGCCGCGTTGTCGGAAGCCGTGAACACGCTCGGCATCGGCCCGCAGGGCCTGGGCGGGGATTCCACCGCCTTCGCCGTGCATGTGGAGACGGCGGCGACGCACATCACGATGAATCCCGTCGCGGTGAACATCCAGTGCCATTCCGCGCGACGCGCGAGTGCGACATTCACCCCCGCCGGCATTGCGATCGGGTTCTGACGCCATGGCCCACCACACCCTGCACATGCCCATCACCGAGGCGCAGGTCCGCGAACTCCGCGCCGGCGACACGGTGACGCTCGAGGAAACCCTCTACGGCATCCGCGATGCGACACAGATCCACATGTTCGACCATGGCCGCCGGACAAAGTTCGACCTGCGCGGCCATGCGGTGATCCACACCGCGCCGAATTTGCGCAAGGTGGACCGGTCCGGCACCAACCATTCGGGCTATGAGGCGGTGTGCGTCGGCACCACCACCTCCGACCGCATGGAACGCTTCACCCGCCCGCTGATGGAACGCGAGGGCGTGCGCATCATCATCGGCAAGGGCGGGCTGCGGGATGGGTCGCTGGAAGCGTTCCGCGACCTTGGTGGCGTCTACCTCGCGGTGGTCGGCGGCGCGGCCGCGCTGGAGACGACCTGGATCGAGGCGGTGGAGGATGTCGATCTCGACGACCTCAATCCAGAATCCCTCTACAAGTTCCGCATCAAGGGCTTCGGGCCGCTGCTCGTGGCGATGGATGCGCATGGCGGCAGCCTCTACGCCACGGTGAATGCCGAGGCCGCGAAGCGCCGCCAGGCCGTACTTGAGAAATTGGGAGCGGCATGATGGTGCTGCTGCCGCTCTATTTGATGATCCAGGTGCTGCCGCCGCCGCTCGGGCAGGTGGTGTCCACGTTGGTGCTCGGCACCGCGGTGGGCGGCATCGCCTATGCGGCGCCGACGGATTGCGCTTGCGGCGTGCCGGCCAGCCCACGGGGGCCACGGTGATCGAGCATCGCCGCACGGATGTGCTGATCCTTGGCGCGGGTGGCGCCGGGTTGCTCGCCGCGCTGCATGCGAAGGATACCGCGCCGGACCTCGATGTGACGATCGCTGTGAAGGGGCTGCTGGGGAAGTGCGGCTGCACCCGCATGGTCCAGGGTGGCTACAACGTCGCCATCGCGGAAGGGGATTCCGCCGAGCGCCACTTCATGGACACGCTCGATGGCGGGAAATGGCTGAACGACCAGGACCTCGCCTGGACGCTGGTGGTCGGTGCGCAGCGGCGCATCCGCGAATTGGAGAACCGCTGGGGCTGCTTCTTCGACCGCAACCCGGACGGCACCATCCACCAGAAGGCCTTCGCCGGGCAGACCTTCGACCGCACCGTGCACAAAGGCGACCTGACGGGCATCGAGATCGTCAACCGCCTGGCCGAACAGGTCTGGGCGCGCGGCATCAACCGGATGGAGGAACACCGCGCCGTCGCGCTGATCCGGAGCCGCGACGGAACGCGGATCGCGGGCGTGCTGCTGATCGACATGCGCAGCGGCGCGCTGGTCTTCGTGCAGGCGAAGGCGGTGCTGCTGGGGACTGGCGGCGGGCCGACCATGTACAAGTACCACACGCCGTCCGGCGACAAGGCCTGCGACGGCATGGCGATGGCGCTGCGCGCAGGGCTGCCGTTGCGCGACATGGAGATGGTGCAGTTCCACCCGACCGGCGTCCTCGCCGGCCCGGGCACGCGCATGACCGGCACGATCATCGAGGAAGGCCTGCGCGGTGCGGGCGGCTATCTGCTCGGCGGCGACGGGCAGCGCTTCATGCACAAATACGACCCGCGCAACGAGCGAGCGACGCGCGACATCGTCAGCCGGTCGATGCAGCGGGAGATCCTCGCCGGCAACGTGAACGCCGAAGGCGGGCTGTGGATCGAGATGGCGCATCTCGGCCCCGAGCGCGTCGCTCGCGAGTTCAAGGGCATGGTCGAACGCTGTGCCGACAACGGCTTCGACCTTGCCGGCGGGCGCGTGCCGGTGGTGCCCACCGCGCATTACATGATGGGCGGGCTGGTGTTCCGCGCCGACGGTTCGACCGAGTTGCCGGGCCTGTTCGCGGCGGGCGAGGACACCGGTGGCGTCCATGGCGCGAACCGCCTCGGCGGCAATGGCGTTGCGAATTCCACGGTCTTTGGCGGCATCGCCGGCGACAGCATGGGCGCCTGGGTGCCTCGCCACGGCGAATTCGCCGACCCCGACCCGGCCGCCCTCGATGAAGCGGCCTCCTTCGTCCAGGCGCCCTTCGCGAAGCCGGCGCGCAACCTCTCGCCGATCCGCGACGCGCTGCTCGACCTGATGTGGGACAAGGCCGGCATCCTGCGCGACGCGGCGGGCCTCGCGGAAGCGGCCGCCGGCCTCGACGCGCTGGAAGCCGACACCGATGCCGCCGGGGTGGATGGGCGCGACCGCGCCTTCAACCTGACCTGGCATGATTGGCTGAATCTCAGGTCGCAGTTCCTCGTCAGCCGCGCCATCGTCGCCGCCGCGCAGGCGCGCGAGGAATCCCGTGGCGCGCATTGGCGGGAGGACTTCCCCCATACCGCGCCCGATGCCGAGGGCCTCGCCGCGACGCGCGTCACGCTGGATGGGGCGCGCATCGCGCTCGACTGGCAGCCCGTCGCCTTCACGCGCCTGCGGCCCGGACAGAGCCTGCTCGCCGCCGAATGACCACGCCCTTCACCTTGACTTGGCGCGGGCGGCTTCCCATCCTGTGCGCCAAGGGGATGTCCGCGATCACCCCGTGAGGCTCCGGCCGAAGCATCGCGTCCCAAACTCCCGCTTGGAGAGGACGCCCCCATGCCGGCTCCGACCATCGTCACCGTCCAGCAGCTTGCCCGGCGCATCGGCCTGCCCGATGCACCGCTGATCGTTGATGTGCGCGTCGAGGCAGACGCCGCCGCCGACCCGCGCTTCATCCCCGGCACCATCTTCCGCAGCCACACGGACGTCGCCGCCTGGGCCGAGGGCTTCGCCGGGCGCGACGTTGCCGTGATCTGCCAAAGGGGCCTCAAGCTCAGCCAGGGTGCGGCCGCCTGGCTGCGCCATGTGGGCGCCAATGCCGAATCCCTCGAAGGCGGCTTCGAGGCCTGGCGCGATGCCGGCCTGCCGCTGGTCTCGCCCACCCAGGTGCCGCCGCGCGACGCCAAGGGCCGCACGCTCTGGGTCACGCGGGCGCGGCCGAAGGTGGACCGCATCGCCTGCCCCTGGCTGATCCGCCGCTTCGTCGATCCGGCCGCCGTCTTCCTGTTCGTGGCACCCGCCGAGGTCGCGGCCGTCGCCGACCGCTTCGGCACGACGCCCTTCGATATCGAGGGCGTCTTCTGGTCCCATCGCGGCGACCACTGCACCTTCGACGTGATGCTCGATGAATTCGCCCTGCATACGCCGGCACTCGACCGGCTCGCCCTGATCGTGCGCGGCGCCGACACGGCTCGCCCGGACCTCGTGCCCGAGGCGGCGGGGCTGCTCGCTGCCTCGCTCGGCCTGTCGCGCATGCATCGCGACGACCTCGCGCAGCTCGAGGCGGGCATGGCGTTGTATGATGCCTTCTACCGTTGGGCGCGCGACGCGGCCGACGAAACCCACAACTGGCCGACCCCGGGGAAGCCTGCATGAAACCGCAGCCGCATTTCCCGACCTTCGCCGAGGCGCTGCGCGTCTGGCTGCGCGTCGGCCTGCTGTCCTTCGGCGGGCCGGCCGCGCAGATCGCCGTCATGCACCGGGAGGTGGTGGACGACCGCCACTGGGTCTCCGACGTGCGGTTCCTGCATGCGCTGAACTTCTGCATGCTGCTGCCGGGGCCGGAGGCGACGCAGCTCGCCACCTATCTCGGCTGGCTGATGCACGGGGTGAAGGGCGGCATCGCGGCGGGCGTGCTGTTCGTCCTGCCGGGCGCCGCGGTGATGCTCGCGCTGTCGATGATCTACGCGACGCTGGGCGAGGTGCCGCTCGTCGCCGCGCTCTTCTTCGGCCTGAAATGCGCCGTGCTGGTGCTGGTGGTCGAGGCCTTGCTGCGCGTCGCGAAGCGCGCACTGCATGGCGCGCCGGCCTGGGCGCTGGCGGGGGCGGCCTTCGTGGCGCTGGCCGCCTTCGCGGTCCCCTTCCCCATTGTCGTGTTGGCCGCGCTGGCGATCGGTTACGTCGCGCCATCCGCCTTCGCCGCTGCCGGCCACGGCAAGGCAAAGGACGGTCCGCCGGCGCTGCTGGATGCGGCGCTCGCCGCCGATCCCGACCGCATCGGCCGCATGGCGCCGGCGGCGAGACGGGCCGGGCTGCTGACCGTCGCGCTGTGGGTTTGGCCGGTCGCGCTGTTGTTCGGCACGCCGGTCTGGGGTGACATCGCCTGGTTCTTCTCGAAGATGGCGGTCGTCACCTTCGGCGGCGCCTATGCGGTGCTGGCCTATGTCGCGCAGGAAGCGGTCGAGCACTACCGCTGGCTCACCGCGCCGGAGATGCTGGCCGGGCTCGGCCTCGCGGAGACGACGCCCGGTCCGCTGATCCTGGTGCTGCAATTCGTCGGCTTCCTCGCGGGGTATCGCGACAGCGGCATCCTTGGCGGGATCGGCGGCAGTGTGCTCACGCTGTGGGTCACCTTCGCGCCCTGCTTCGCCTTCATCTTCCTCGGCGCACCCTTCGTGGAACGGATGCACGAGCAGCCGCGGCTGAAGGGCGCGCTGGCCGGCGTGACGGCGGCGGTGGTCGGCGTCATCGCGAACCTCGCCTTGTGGTTCGGCCTGCGGGTGATTTTCGCACAGGTGCGGGACGTGGCGATCGGTCCCGCGACGATCGACATCCCGGTGCTGGCCACGGTGCAGCCGACTGCGTTGCTGCTGGCCGTGCTGGCCGCGGTGCTGCTGTTCGGCCTGAAGCTCGGCCTGCCGCGAACGCTCGCGGTCAGCGCGGCGGCGGGGCTGGCGCTGTCCTTCCTGCCCGTCTGACCCCCGCTACCGCGCCGCCTTGCGGATGTTCCAGGCGATGATGATGCCGGGCATCGCCAGCACATCCGACACGCGCGGGCTGACCGCCGAGGGCAGATACCACTGCCCATGCGGCACATAGGGCACGAGGCGGTAGGCGCTTTCCTGCAACGCATCGAGCAGGCGCCGCCGCTCGGCATCGTTGGCCGCATAGGGGAAGGCGTCGATCAGCGCCTGGTGGTCGGCATCGCAGGGCCAACCCGGCCAGGCGCGCTCGCAGGACGCCTGCATCGGCACGTTGCCGACCGGGTCGGAGGCGCCAAGGCCGTTCCAGAAGGTCAGGCCGATATGCCAGCCACCCTCGGCGGGCGGGCGGCGGTTGTTGCGCCGCTGCGCCATGGAGGCGAAGTCCGTCGCCTGCACATCCGTGCGGAAGCCGACCTGCTGCATCTGCTGCGCCAGCACCAGCGTCGCCGCATGGACGAAGGGATTGTCGGTCGGGTCCATGATGACGATGGGCGCGCCGTCATAGCCGCTCTCGCGCAGCAGCACCCGCGCCCGCTCCTGCGCGGCGGGTGACCCAAGGCCCGCCGGCACGCCCGCATTCGTCTCCTGCGGGGAACCGCAAACGAAGAAAGCATGGCAGACTTGGTACAGCGCGGGGTCGGGGAACATCGCCTGCAGGATCTCCTCCTGGTTCACCAGGAGCATCAGCGCCTGCCGCGCCCGCGCATCGTTGAAGGGCGGATGGATGTGGTTCATGCGGATCATGCCCGGCGCGCCGAGCGTGTTGGTCCGCACGATCCGCATGCCGCGCCGCTGCAGCATGGGCAGGAAGTCCACGCCGGGGCTTTCGATGTAGTCCAGCTCGCCCTGGATCAGCGCCAGCACCGCGGTCTGCGCATTGGCAATGTTCAGCCATTCGACGCGATCGACATGCGCGACCTTGCCGCCGGCCGTCCCCGATGCCGGCTCGCTGCGCGGCACGTAGGCGGGGTTGCGACGATAGACGACGCGGCTGCCGGGCACCCATTCATCCCGCACGAAGATGAAGGGGCCGGAGCCGATCGTCTCGGTGATCGCCGTGAAGGGGTCGGTCGCGGCGATGCGCGCGGGCATGATCGCCGGCATGTTGCCCGCCGGCTTCGACAGCGCATCCAGCATCAGCCCGTAGGGCCGGCGCAGCCGCCAGGTGACGGACTTGCCGTCCGGCTCGGCCGTCAGCGCCTCGGTGATCGCCATGATCTGGCGGCCATGCGGATCGCGCGCGCCCCAGCGGCGCAAGGATGCCACGACATCCTCCGCCGTCACCGGCGCGCCGTCATGGAAGGCCAACCCGTCGCGCAGCGTGAAGCGCCAGGTCAGTGCATCCTCCGACACCGACCAGGTGCTGACCATCTGCGGCTGCGGGCGCTGGTTCGCGTCGCGCCCGAACAACTGGTCGTAGATCATGTGCGCGTGGCTGGAGACCACGCCCGCCGTCGTGTTGATCGGGTCCAGCGTCTGCAAATCCGCATTCGGCACCATGCGCAGGGTGCGTTCCGGCGACACCGGCTGCCCCAGGGCAGGCATGGCCGTGCATGCGGCAAGGGCCAGCAGCAGGGCGCGAAAAGTGCGGGTCATCATGGCTGGCGTCTCCCGGTCGCGCCGGCTGGGCGCACGGTCCGATGATGATGCAGCCAGCGCGGAATTCAACGGTCCCACCCCGGAGGCTTGTCGCGGAGGACCACCATGCCATGCTGCCCGGAAGCCGGAGAGGAGAGCGCCCATGCGCCGCACCAGACTCGCCCTGTTTCTCGCCGCCGTCACGGCCCTGCCGGCGGGGGCGCAGACCCTCACCATGGGAGCGGGCGCGCCCTCCACCTCACTCGATCCGCATTTCTTCAACGCGGCGCCCAACAGTTCGGTCGCGGCGCATATCTTCTCCCGCCTGGTGGAGCGCGACGCGCAGGTGCGCCCGCAGCCGGGTCTCGCGGAATCCTGGCGCGCGATCTCCGACACCGTCTGGGAATTCAAGCTGCGCCCCGGCGTGAAGTGGCATGACGGGCGGGACTTCACCGCCGACGACGTGGTCTTCACCTTCGAACGCGCGCCGAATGTGCCGAACAGCCCCGGTGGCTTCGGCGGCTTCCTGCGCATGGTCGAGCGGGTAGAGGTGGTGGACCCGCTGACGCTGCGCATCCACACCAAGGCACCGCACCCGCTGCTGCCGGTGGACCTGTCCTACATCTTCATCATCTCCCGCCACGTCGGCCAGGGCGCGAGCACCGAGGACTACAACAGCGGCCGCGCAGCGGTCGGCACCGGGCCCTATCGCCTGCGCGCCCACACGCCGGGTGAGCGTGTCGAGTTCGAGCGCAACGACACCTATTACGGCCCGCGCGAGCCGTGGACGCGCGCCGTCTGGCGCGTCATCGCCAACGATTCCGGGCGCACCGCCGCGCTGCTGGCCGGTGACGTGGACCTGATCGACCAGGTGCCGTCCTCGGACCTCGAAAGGCTGCGGCGGGAGTCCCGCGTCGCCATGCATCAGATCCAGGGCCTGCGCATGATCTACCTGCAGGCGGATTTCTCGCGCGATGGCGCCCTGCCCGGCGTGGCCGACAACAACGGCCAGCCGATCGCCACCAACCCGTTCCGCGACGTGCGCGTCCGCCGCGCCCTGTCGGTCGCGATCAACCGGCAGGGGCTGACCGAACGCGTGATGGAAGGCACCGCCGCACCCTCCGGCCAATGGCTGCCACCGGGGGTCTATTCCTACAACCCGGCGGTGCCGCCGCCGGCCTTCGACCCCGAAGGCGCCCGCCGCCTGCTCGCCGAGGCCGGCTACCCGCAGGGCTTCCGCGTCACGCTGACGACGCCGAACGACCGCTACCCGAACGATGCCCGCACCGCGCAGGCGGTGGCCCAGATGTGGACGCGCATCGGCATCCGCACCGAGGTCCAGGCCCTGCCCTGGTCCTCCTTCTCCGCCCGCGCGTCACGCCAGGAATTCGCCATGCGGCTGGCCGGATGGGGGTCCTCGACCGGGGAAGCCTCCTACGCCGCCATCAACATCATCGGCACCTACAACCGTGAGCAGCGGCGCGGTGCATCCAATGGCGGGCGCTATTCCAACCCGGCGATGGACGCGCTGGTGGACCGCGCCACCACCATCCTCGACGACGAACAGCGCGAACGCGTGCTGCACGACGTCATCAAGATGGCGATGGAGGACGAGGCGGTGATCCCGCTGTTCCACCTGATCAACACCTGGGCGACGCGGCGTGGGCTGAACTACGAGGCGCGGATGGATGAGAGCACGCGGGCGATGGCGGCGCGGCAGGCACAGTAAGGGCGGGGGAGGAGAACCTCCCCCGGACCCCCACCCTTCTTTTGTCTGTCAGCAGGGTGGGACTGCGCGGCGGGCCGGCCCATCAGGCCAAAATGCCGAGGCTGCGGGCGAGGCTGGTGCCGGCGAGGGCGATGATCACAACGCCGACCACCGCCATTAGGGGGCGCGTCGGCATGTGGCGCGTTGCCAGGGCGGCAAAGGGGGCGGCGACCGCGCCGCCCACCACAAGACCCAGCACGATCGGCCACACGTCGATGCCGATGCTGGTCATGAAGGTTGCGGTGACCGCGGCGGTCACGAAGAACTCCGCAGCGTTGGACGACCCGATCGCCATCTTCGGATCAAGTCCCCGCCCGATCAGCGTCGTTGTGACGAGCGGCCCCCAGCCGCCACCGCCCACGGCATCGAGAAAGCCTCCACCGAAGCCGATCGGCGCAGCGTCGCGGTTGGCCAGTTCCGGGTCCGGCGGCCGGCCCACCACGGCACGGCGCAGCACGACCAGCCCCATGATCACCAGGTAGCCGCTGACCGCCGGCTTCAGAAGGCGCATCGGCACTTCGCTGGCAACCAGCGCGCCGGCGACGCCGCCCACGATCCCCGCCACGGCAAGCCGCCGCGTCAGCCTCGGGATCACATGGCCAAGCCGCCAATGCGCCGCACCCGACAGGCCGGTGGTCACGACCTCCGCCGCATGGACGCCGGCCGAGGCCATGGCCGGCGGCACGCCCTGGGCCAGCATCACCGAGGTCGCCGTCAGCCCATAGGCCATGCCGATCGCCCCATCCACGAACTGGGCGAGGAAGCCGACGACGGCATAGACGAGAATGTCCTCAGCCAGGGGCACCTCCGCAGCAGCGATGGCCCACGGAGGCTTCGCCGCGGCCATGGCGACGCTTCGTCCCGGCCATCCAGTATCGCCAGCGGCCGGGCCGGTTCAAGCATCCTGACAGGGCGCGGACATGCGAAGGGCCGGGGAAGCGACCCTCCCCGGCCCTTCGGCGATCCGCGCGCGCGTGTCGCTACCGCTGCAGCGACTGCACGATCTCCTGCGTTACCTTCTTCGCATCGCCGAACAGCATCATCGTGTTCGGGCGGAAGAACAGCTCGTTCTCGACACCGGCGTAGCCGCTCGCCATGCCGCGCTTGATGAAGAACACCGTCTTGGCGCGCTCCACATCCAGGATCGGCATGCCGTAGATCGCCGAGGACTTGTCCGTCTTCGCCGCCGGGTTGGTCACGTCGTTCGCCCCGATCACGAAGGCGACGTCGGCATCGGCGAATTCGGGGTTGATCTCCTCGAGTTCGAAGACCTCGTCATAGGGCACGTTGGCCTCGGCCAGCAGCACGTTCATATGGCCGGGCATGCGGCCCGCGACGGGATGGATGGCGTATTTGATCTCCACGCCTTCCTTCTTCAGCAGGTCCGCCATCTCGCGCAACACCTGCTGCGCCTGGGCCACCGCCATGCCATAGCCCGGCACGACGATGATCTTCTGCGCGTTCTTCATCATATAGGCCGCGTCCTCCGGCGACCCGGCCTTGACCGGCGGCCGGTCGGTATCGCCGCCACCAGCGGCGGCCGAGCCGGATTCCGACCCGAAACCGCCCAGCAGCACGTTGATGATGCTGCGGTTCATGCCCTTGCACATGATGTAGGACAGGATCGCACCCGACGCGCCGACCAGCGCGCCGGTGATGATCAGCAGCAGGTTGCCAATGGTGAAGCCGATGCCCGCCGCCGCCCAGCCCGAGTAGCTGTTCAGCATGGACACCACGACCGGCATGTCCGCTCCGCCGATCGGGATGATCAGCAGGAAGCCGAGCGCGAAGGACAGCAGCGCGATCAGCCAGAACAGCACGCCCGACCCGGTCGCCACGAAGACGATGATCAGGATCACCAGCAGGATGCCGAGGGCGAGGTTCAGCCAATGCTGCCCCGCGAAGGTGATCGGCGCGCCGGACATCTTCCCCGCGAGTTTCGCGAAGGCGATGACCGAACCGGAGAAGGTGATCGCGCCGATGGCGATGCCGAGCGACATCTCGACCAGCGACTGGGTGTGGATATGCCCGTGCGTGCCGATGCCGAAGCTCGCGGGCGCATAGAAGGCGCCAGCCGCCACGAACACCGCCGCCATGCCGACCAGCGAGTGGAAGGCCGCGACCAGCTGCGGCAGCGCGGTCATCTGGATGCGCTGCGCGACGATGGTGCCGATGGTCCCGCCGATCGCAAGCCCCGCGATCACAAGTGCTACGCCGCCGAAGCCCATTCCCTTGCTGAACAGCGTCGCCAGGATGGCGATGCCCATCCCGATCATGCCGAACAGATTGCCCTGGCGGCTCGTCTCTGGATGGCTCAGCCCGCGCAGCGCAAGGATGAACAGGACGGACGAAACCAGATAGGCCAGCGTGGAGAGCGTGGTTCCCATCACCTCAGCTCCCCTTCTTCTTGAACATGGCGAGCATCCGCCGGGTGACCATGAAGCCGCCGAAGATGTTCACCGCCGCCAGCGTGACGGCCAGGAAGCCGAAAATCCGCGCAATGGTCGTATCCGCCGTGCCGGCGGCGAGGATGGCACCCACCACGATCACCGAGGAGATCGCGTTGGTCACGCCCATCAGCGGCGAATGCAGCGCCGGGGTGACGTTCCAGACCACGTGGTAGCCGACGAAGCAGGCCAGCAGGAAGATCGTCAGCAGATAGAGGAAGGGCTCGGCCGCCGCGGCGACCGGGGCCACGGCTTCAGCCGCGGCGCGGGCCTGTGCGGCCAGTTCCAGCGCACGCTGCGCCGTCGCCTGGGCCTGGTTGGCGAGTTCCGTCGCGTTCATGGTCCCTGCCCCCTTATGCCGCCGGCTTCATCGACGGATGCACCACGGCACCCGCCCGCGTGAGTGTGACGCCCTTCACGATGTCGTCCTCCTCCGGCAGCTTCGGCACCTTGGCGTCCTTGTCCCAGAAGGTGGACAGGAAGGTCAGCAGGTTGCGCGCGTACAGCGCCGATGCCGCCGCCGGCAGCCGCCCGGCCCAGTTGGTGTAGCCGAGGATCTTCACGCCGTTGTCGGTGACGAACAATTCGCCCGGCCTGGTCAGCGCGCAATTGCCCCCGGCGTCGGAGGCGATGTCCACGATCACGCTGCCCGGCTTCATCGAAGCGACCATCGCGGCGGTGACGAGGATCGGCGCCTTGCGGCCCTGCACCAGCGCGGTGCAGACGACGACATCCTGCTTGGCGATGTGCGCCGCGACCACTTCCGCCTGCTTGGCGTAGAATTCGGCGGAAAGCTGCTTGGCGTAGCCGCCCGCGGTCTGCGCCGCCTTGCTCTCCTCATCCTCATAGCCGACGAAGGACGCGCCGAGGGACTTGATCTCCTCCTTCGCCGCGGGCCGCACGTCGGTGGCGGAAACGCGCCCGCCGAGGCGCCGCGCGGTCGCGATCGCCTGCAGCCCGGCGACGCCCGCGCCCATGATGAAGGCATTGGCGGCGGGCACCGTGCCGGCCGCCGTAATCATCATCGGGAAGCCCTTGTCATAGGCCGTCGCCCCCTCGATCACCGCGCGGTAGCCCGCGAGATTGGCCTGGGAGGACAGCACGTCCATCGACTGCGCGCGGGTGATGCGCGGGGCGAGTTCCATCGCGCAGGCATCGATCCCCGCGGCGGCATAGGCGCCCGCCCCGGCCGCATCGGCGCCGAGCGTGCCGATCAGCAGCGCGCCGCGCGGGATCAGGGCGAGCTCGTCGACCGAACCCTCCCCCGCCGCGAGCGGTGCGCGGACCTTGAGCACGATGTTCGCACCCGCCAGCGCCGCGGCGGCATCCGGTGCGATCGTCGCTCCCGCCTCGGCATAGGCCGCGTCGGTCAGGCCCGAAGCGAGTCCCGCCCCGGTCTCCACCGCGACCTCCAGGCCCATGCCGGTGTATTTCTTCACCGTCTCGGGCGTTGCCGCGACGCGGGTTTCCCCGTTCCGCCGTTCCGTCAGGACCGCCACACGCATGCGGGATACCCCCTCGCGCCACATTGTTGCGGCGCCACTACCCGTGCTGCCGCAGGGTGTCCAGCGCCGAACGCATTATCGTTGCACCGGCAGGATGCCGGATGCACAGGAAGCGTTCAGCCGCCGGTGGCCGTGGCCACGCTGGAGGCAGTGGGAACGCGGGCTTCCGCCAATGCGGCGGCTTGCCGTTCGGCGAGCTTCGCCTCGTCGAAGCCTTCGATCAATGCGTGGAACAGGTCGTGCCAGTTCTGCTTCGCACCGAGCCGCACGAAGACCGACCCCAACCCGATCGCCGCACGGTCCATCAGCGGGAATTCGCGCGGCACCCGCACGCCGCCCGTCCGCTTCAGCCCCGCATGCACCTGCTCGGCGACCTTGCGGCCGAACATCGGGTCGTCATTCGGCTGAATCGGCCGCACCCGGTCATCGAGCAGCGGCTCGTAGAGGAAGCGCGCCCACATGTTGAGCACTTCCATCGTCTCGCGGCTGAGGTTCTTGAACCCCCAGATGCGGTAGGCCTCAGCCGCCTTGTCGAAATCCTCGTCGCGGATTGCCTCGTAGAGCATGATCACACCGCCGATGAAGGATGGCGGGAAGACCCGCACCACCCCGAAATCGAGCAGGTTGATCCCGAAGCCGCCATTCTCCGCCGCATCTGGCCGCACCTGATAGTTGCCCAGATGCGGGTCGCCATGGATCACGCCATAGCCGTAGAGCGGCACGTACCAGGCGTGGAACAGCGCGCGGGCATAGGCGTTGCGCTCCTCCTCCGGCGGCTTCTCGTCGATGCGGGCCTGGATGGCGCGGCCATCGAGCCAGGTCATGGTCAGCAGCCGGCGGGTGCAATGGCCCTCGATCGGGGTCGGCACGCGCACGCCGGGCACGCCCTTCAGCATCAGCCCATACAGGCGCTGCTGCGCGGCCTCCCGCAAGTAATCCAGCTCCTCGCGCAGGCGTTCGGCGAGCTCGGCGTAGGCGTCCTCGTTCTCCAGCGTCGGGTCCATGCGCCGGTATAGCGCCATGGCGATCTTCAACTGGCGGAGGTCGGCCTCCACCACGCTCGCCATGTCCGGATACTGCAACTTGCAGGCGACCCGCGTGCCATCGTGCAACGTGGCGCGATGCACTTGGCCCAGCGATGCGGCGGCCGCGGCCTCGCGCTCGAAGGATGCGAACTTCGTTTCCCAGGCCGGGCCAAGTTCGCTCGCCATGCGCCGGCGCACGAAGGGCCAGCCCATCGGCGGCGCATTGGCCTGAAGTGTGGCGAGTTCTTTCGCATATTCCGGCGGCAGCGCGTCCGGCACCGTGGACAGGAACTGCGCCACCTTCATCATCGGGCCCTTGAGCCCGCCGAGGATGGCCTTGAGGTCCTCGGCATGGGCAGCCTTGTCGCCCTTCATGCCGAGGAAACGCTGCCCGGCATAGCGCGCGGCGATCCCCGTCACCGCGCCGGAGGTGCGCAGCATGCGCCGCGCCTCCCCGAACAGCGTGCTGCCCTCGCGGTCAGGCATCCGTCTTCTCAAGTTCGTCGATGAAGCCGGAGATGACGTCCAGTCCCTTGGTCCAGAAGGCCGGATCGGCGGCGTTCAGCCCGAAGGGAGCGAGCAGTTCCTTGTGCCGCTTGGTCCCGCCGGCGCGCAGCATGTCGAGGTACTTGCCCTCGAAATCCTTCACGCCGCCGTCGCGATACACGCCGTAGAGCGCATTCACCAGGCAATCCCCGAAGGCATAGGCATAGACATAGAAGGGCGAGTGGATGAAGTGCGGGATATAGGCCCAATAGACCCCGTAATCCGGAGTGAAGTCGAAGACCGGCCCCAGGCTTTCCACCTGCACCTGCATCCACAGCTCGGCGATGCGATCGGAGGAGATCTCCCCCTTGCGGCGCTCGTCGTGCAGCAGCGTCTCGAAGCGGTAGAAGGCGATCTGGCGGACCACCGTGTTCAGCATGTCCTCGACCTTGCCGGCCAGCATCGCGCGGCGGCGCTTCGGGTCGGTCTCGCCATCCAGCACGGCGCGGAAGGTCAGCATCTCGCCGAACACGCTCGCCGTCTCGGCCAAGGTCAGCGGCGTCGAGGACTGCAGGTAGCCCTGCGCGCCGGCCAGGATCTGGTGCACGCCATGGCCGAGTTCATGCGCCAGCGTCATCACGTCGCGCGACTTGCCGTGGTAGTTCAGCAGCAGATAGGGATGCGCCGAGGGCACCGTCGGATGCGCGAAGGCGCCGGAGGCCTTGCCCGGCCGCAGGGCCGCATCGATCCAGGGCTTGTCGAAGAAGCGCCGGCCGATCTGCGACAGTTCCGGGCTGAAGGCGGCATAGGATTTCAGCACGCGCTCCACGGCCTCGGGCCAGGGGATCTTGCGGTCGTCCTCATCCGGCAGCGGGGCGTTGCGGTCCCAGTGCTGCATCTTCTCCAGGCCCAGCCACTTCGCCTTCATCGCGTAGTAGCGATGCGACAGCCGGGGATAGGCGGCACGGACGGCGGAAACGAGCGCGTCCACCACCTCGTCCTCCACCATGTTCGACCGGTTGCGGTAGGATCCAGGGCGCGGATAGTGGCGCCACTTGTCCTCGATCTCCTTGTCCTTCGCGAGGGTATTGGTGATCAGCGTGAACAGCCGCACGCGGTCCCCGAAGGCGGCCGAGACACCCTTGGCCGCGGCCTCCCGGATGTCCCGGTCGCGGTCGGACAGCCGGTTCAGCGCGGCGGAGACCGTCAGCTCCTCCTCGCCGACCGTCACCTTCATGTTGGCGATGGTCTCGTCGAACAGGCGGTTCCAGGCGGCCGCACCCGCGACCTCCTTCTCGTGCAGGAGCTTCTCGACCTCATCCGACAATTGGTGCGGGCGGAACACGCGCAGGTCGCGCAGCCAGGGCCGCCAGCGGGCGAGTGCCGCCGAGCCGCCGACCTTCGTCTCCAGCGCATGATCCTCGAGCCGGTTGATCTCGAGCGTGAAGAACAGCAGGTGGGAGGAGATGGTCGTCACCCTCTCCTGCGTCGTGCCGTAGAAGCGGCCATTCTCCGGGTCCTGGGCATCGCCGCTGAACAGCAGCCCGGCGAAGGAGGTGATGCGGCCGAGCCGTTCCCACAGCACCTCGTATTCCGCGATCGCCTGGGCCAGCGCGTCGCCGGACAGGCCCGCGAGCCGGCCGGCGAGCCGGGCCTCGAAGGCCTTGGCATCGGCCTCGGCACGGTCGAGGTCGGCGGCGAGCTTCGGGTCATCCGGCCCGGCATAGAGGTCGGACAGGTCCCAGACGGGCAGCGCGGCCTCGGCCGCTGCGGCGTCCAGGGGGGAGAAGGCGGGGGTGGGGAGGATGCGCATGGTCACGCCCCCATATAGGTCGAACCGCGCCGCAGCATAATACGCTTGGCATCTGTGCCGCGCCGATCCGCAGGCGGGGCGGGTGGGGCCGCAGCCTGCAAAGCCAAGGGGCTATGGACGGCAGCGGCCTCCGATCACGAATCCAGCATCGCGGCGGTTCGTATCTCGCTCCGCCCGGCCCCGGGGGTCGGCCAAGGCCCGTGCACGCCGGCCACCGATCCCATAAGAATGGCGCAAACGCATCGAATCGCCATCGCACGATGCGGAACCGGCCGAGGAAACCACCGCCCCATGCCCTACACGCTCGGAACCTGGCCAACGCTGCCGGCGATGATGCTGGCCCGCGCGGCGCAATGGGCCGACCGGCCGCTGTTCCGCCACTGGCAGGGCGGCGCCTGGCATAGCCTGAAATGGGGAGATTTCGCGCTGCAGGTGGCCTCGGTCGCCGCCTTCCTGCGCGCCCGCGGCATCGCACCGGGCGACCGCGTCCTGCTGGTCAGCGAGAACCGCCCGGAATTCCCGATCGCCGACACCGCCATCATGGCGATCGGCGCCATCACCGTGCCGACCTACACCACCAACCTGCCCGCCGACCACGCCCATATCCTGCGCGATTCCGGAGCGCGGATCGCCATCGTCTCGACGCGGAAGCTCGCCGAGAAGGTGCTGGAAGGGGCGGGCTTCGCCGCCGGGCTCGACCTGCTGATCTGCGTCGAGGACCCGCCCTCCGCCCCCGGCCTTGCCACCCATCGCTGGGAGGAGGCGCTCGCCACCCCCGGCGACGTCGCCATGCTGGCCGCCGAGGCCGCGACGGCGCCGGCCGACAGCCTCGCCTGCCTGATCTACACCTCCGGCACCGGGGGCGCCCCCAAGGGGGTGATGCTGCCGCATCGCGCGCTGCTGGCGAACCGGGCGGGGGTGGTGCCGCTGGCGCAGCGGCTCGACCTCGACGGCAAGCCCTACCTGTCCTTCCTGCCGCTGTCGCATTCCTATGAGCACACGGTCGGCGGCTTCCTGCTGCCCTCGGTCGGGCTGGAGGTGGTTTATTCGCGCGGCGCCGACCGGTTGGCGCATGAACTGGCCGAGATCAAGCCGGCCGTGCTGACCGCCGTTCCCCGGCTGTTCGAGGTGCTGCGCGGGCGCATCCTCGCAGGGCTGGAGAAGGAGACACCCTTCAAGCGGCGCCTGTTCGACCGGACGCTCGAACTCGGCCTGCGCAGGATGGATGGCCCGCCGCTCGGCCTGTTCGAGAAGCTGCAGGACCTCGTGCTCGACCGGCTGGTGCGGGAGAAGACGCGGGCGCGCTTCGGCGGGCGGTTGCAGGCGATGGTCTCGGGTGGGGCGCGGCTCGATCCGGACCTGTCGGGCTTCTTCATCGCGCTCGGCCTGCCGGTGATCCAGGGCTATGGCCAGACCGAGGCCGGGCCGGTGATCAGCGTCAACCCGCCCTGGGACAACCACCGCCGCACGGTCGGCCCGCCGCTGAAGGGTGTCGAATGCCGCATCGCCGGGGATGGCGAGGTGCTGGTGCGCGGCGACCTGGTCATGACCGGCTACTGGAACAACCCCGAGGCCACCGCCGCAGCCTTGCAGGTGCCGCCCGAAGGCGGCGCCCCCTGGCTGCACACAGGCGATGTCGGGGTGATCGAGGATCGCCGCCTGCGCATCACCGACCGCAAGCGCGACTTCATCAAGACGCTGGGCGGGGACATGGTCAGCCCGGCCAAGGTCGAGAGCCTGCTGATGGCCGAACCCGAGATCCACCAGGCGCTGGTCGCCGGCGAGGGCAAGCCCGGCCTGGTTGCCCTGGTCGTCCCGGCTGAGGGCATGAAGGACAGGGTCGGTGACGCGGTGCGGCGGGTGAACGGCAAGCTGTCGACCATCGAACGCATCCGCCACTTCGCGGCGACCGAGCCCTTCACCATCGAGAACGGGCTGCTGACGCCGACCATGAAGGTGAAGCGCCGCGCGGCGATCGAGGCGCGGCAGGGCGAGGTGGAAGGGATGTATGGGTGAGGGTGGGACCCGGAGGGGCTTTGCCCCTCCGGACCACCCCACCAAAGGCCAGTGGCCTTTGGAATGCCGGGACTTGGCGCCGTGCACGGCGGGCTTGCCGGCCGAACCAAGCATGCGCGCGATGCGGAGATGGTCCCGTTGCGGCCCAACTGGCACGAAGGCGCGGCAGGGCGGGGTAGGGATCCGGGTTTTGGGATTCGCCACCGGGCGGCGAGGCCATCTGGACGGGCATCGTCGGCGGCGCGACGGTGCCGGATGACCACGCGCCCCGACACCGCCCTCGCCGACCTCCTCGCCTTGGCTGGCCTGCCGTCCGCCACGGCCACGCTGACCGGCATGGACCCGGTGAAGCCATCCACCTTCGCGGTGGGCACGGCGGCCGTCGCGACCATCGCCGCGACGGGGCTGGCGGCAGCGGCCATCCACTGCACCCGCGGCGGCCCTCCGCAGACCGTCGCCGTGGACATGGCCCACGCGCTGACCGAGTTCCATTCCGAACGCCACATGCATGTCCCGGGCTTCGATGCACATGAGTGGGACGCGATCGCCGGCCTCTATCGCTGCGGCGACGGCCGCTGGATCCGCCTGCACACCAACCACGAGCATCACCGCGACGTCGTGCTGCGCGTGCTCGGCTGCGCCAATGCCCGCGATGCCGTCGCCGCCGCTCTGTCCGGCTGGCAGGCGGAAGCCGCCGAAACCGCCATCTACGCGGAAGGTGGCGTGGCGACCATGACGCGCAGCCTTGATGAATGGTCGGCCCATCCGCAGGGACCGGCGGTGGCGACGCTGCCGCCCGTGCTGATCGAGCGCATCGGCGATGCCCCGCCGACGCCGCTGCCACCGCTCGGCGCGCGGCCGCTGGAGGGTATCCGCGTGCTGGACCTGACCAAGGTCATCGCCGGGCCGGTCGCCGGGCGGACGCTGGCGGCGCATGGCGCCGAGGTGCTGCATGTCAGCGCGGCGCATCTGCCCGCGCTTCCGGCGCTGTCGATGGATACCGGGCGCGGCAAACGAACTGCCTTCATCGACCTGCGCGCGGAAGCCGGGCGCGCGACGCTGCGCGGCCTCGCAGCCGCCGCAGATGTGTTCCTGCAGGGCTACCGCCCGGGTGCCATCGCGAGCCATGGCTTCGCGCCTCAGAATCTCGCGGCGCTGAAGCCGGGCATCATCTGCGTGTCGCTGTCCGCCTTCGGCCATCTCGGCCCCTGGTCCGGGCGGCGGGGCTTCGATTCCCTCGTGCAGAACGCCAACGGCATCAACGATGCCGAACGCATCGCGGCTGGCGAGGACAAGCCGCGCCCCCTGCCCTGCCAGGCGCTCGACCACGCCTCGGGCTATCTGCTGGCCTTGGGTGCGATGGCCGCGCTGCTGCGCCGGGCGCAGGAAGGCGGGTCGTGGCTTGTGCGGGTGTCGCTGGCCGGCACGGGCGAATGGATCAAGCGGCTTGGGCGTGTCGAGGGCGGGCTAGCCGCGCCCGGCATCGCCGATGTCGCACCATATCTCGAGGGGAGCGACAGCGGCTTCGGACGCATGACGGCGGTACGGCACGCGGCGCAGCTCTCGGCCACGCCCGCGCACTGGGCATTGCCATCCATGCCGCTCGGCAGCCATCCGGCGGCCTGGGGGGGATGAGCGCAAGCCGCGACGCAGCGGGCGAAGCGATGGGCCGGCTGCTGCCGGCGACCCTCGACGCGCTCGCGGTGCTGGAACATGCCGCACGGCACATCGATCCGGAGACGCTGCGCGCCCTGACCGCCGCGGTCGGCGCACGCGAGAGCGACCTCGATGCGGCGCTCGAAGCCTCCCGCGTGCTGGACTGGCCGGAGGGGCTGGCGCCCGTGCGCGACTGCCTGGAACGCGCGGCGGAGGCCGCCTCGGCCGGTGTCGCGGCGCTGGCCGCCGCGATGACCACACCGGATCCGCTGCGCGCGGCCTATCGTGCCGTGCGGTCCCACGCCGCTTCCTGCGAGGCGCTCTATCCACTCGCCGCCTTCCTCACGCCGGTGAACCGCTTCTTCCTCACGCCCGAGGCGCGGGAGGATGCGGCGCTGGTGGCCAGCCTGGCGGCGAAGCCAGGGGCGGAAGGACGCGGCACCATGTCGCTCGGTGGTCCGCCGGGCGCGCGCGGCGGTGCGTCGCTCTATGTGCCGGAGAACCTCGACACGTCGCGCCCGGCGCCGCTGGTCGTCGCCTTGCATGGCGGCAGCGGCGATGGCGCGGGCTTCCTGTGGTCCTGGCTGCGCGAGGCGCGTTCGCGCGGCTGCATCCTGCTCGCACCCACCGCGATCGGGCGCACCTGGTCGCTCGTGGAACCGCCGCTCGATGGCGAGAATATCGCGCGGCTGGTCGGACAGGTCGCGCAGGGCTGGCCGGTCGATCCGTCGCGCATGCTGCTGACCGGCATGAGCGACGGCGGCAGCTTCTGCTACCTGCATGGATTGTCGGCGGCGGCGCGCTTCACGCATCTCGCACCCATCGCCGCCGCCTTCCATCCGATCATGGCGAGCATCGCCGATCCGGCGCGTCTGCGCGGCCTGCCCATCTTCATCCTGCATGGCACGCGGGACTGGATGTTTCCCTCCGAGACCGCGGAGGCCGCCGCGCGCGCACTCGCCGTGGCGGGCGCGAGCGTGCGGCACGAGGAGATAGCGGACCTCGCCCATGCCTATCCGCGCGAGGCGAACGTCGCGATCCTCGACTGGTTCCTCGGCGCGCACGACTGAAATCGTGGCATTGCGCACAAGTCGCTGCGCCGCGCCGTCGCGCGCCGGCCATCTGTGCGCGTTTGCACCGAATGGCGCGGACCATCCGCGCATTCTCCGCTCATCGCTACGGCGAAGTGTCGTCGAGCGAGAAAGGAGACAGGCCATGACGCACTTCATCAACGGGATGCGCTCCGCCATTCTCGCGAGCGCGCTCCTCGGGCAGCCGGTCCTCGCGCAGGATCGGGTCGCCATCACCGTCGGCAGCGGCGAAGGTGCCGAGATCCTCTACGTCTCCCCGGGCGACCGGCGCGCGCCGCGCAACGCCCTCGGGACCGTGCCCGACCTCAAGGCGCCAGTGGTGGCGGGTTGGATCGGCCGCGGCGAGGAAGCCGCCGTGACCTACATGGAGTTGACCTCGGCGAGGGCGAACCTGCCGCCCGCGGCCTTCGGCACCGTGCAGTTCGGCACCAGCCAGCGGATCGCTACCTATGTCGGCTCCGGCGAGAGCGCCGAGGTCGTCTACACGGAGGTGCTGCCCGGCCGTAGCCGGTGATGCGGGGCGCGGGTCCCGGCTCGCGCATCGCCATCGGAACCTCGGGGGGCCCGGTCGCTGGTGCGGCCGGGCCTTTCGCTTTCCTGCAGTGGGCGGATCGGTCGGATCGCGCCCCCGTCAAACGCAGGCCCGCGACTGGCCCGGCGGTGACACTTTCAACGTGTCGTTCGGCGGCAGGTCCTGCACACTGCACCGTGATGGCTGGCTCCGGCACGCCCGCAAAGAATGGATGCGCGACCAGCCGGACGCAGCTTCGTGTACAGCAAGCCGAGGTTCGGGCGATGCAGCCAAGCCAATCCGGCGACGACGCGACAGGCGCCGCCACATCCACCACCCCCGAGGCGGAGGCCGCGCCGCAGGCCGCGACCTCGCGCGCCGAACGCCTCCGCCGCATGCCGATCTTCCGCGACGCATCGCCCGAGACGCTGGCACGCGCCGCCGCGCGGTCGGTGTGGCGGGACTACGCGGCGGGCGCGATGGTCCTCGACCTCGATGACCCCTCGGGCGATGTCTGGTTCGTCCTGGACGGCGTGGTCCGCATCCAGGTCCGTACGCCCGCCGGTCGCGAGGTGATCCTGAGCGACATCGGCGCGGGCGGCATGTTCGGGGAGATCGCCGCGATCGACGGGGCGCCGCGCACGGCGGGTGCGACCGCGCTGGTGCGGTCGCGGCTCTGCGCCATTCCCGCCGCCGCCTTTCTCGACGCCGCCTGCAGCACGCCGGCCGCGAGCCTCGCGCTGCTGCGCACCGTCACGGCGATCCTGCGGCGCCAGTCGAAGCGGCTGGTCGAGCGCGAGACCCTGCCCGTCCGCCTGCGCATCTATGCCGAGCTGCTGCGCCTGTCGCGCCCGCGCCTTACCCGCACGGCAGGGGCCAACCCCGAGGAACGCGTGGTGAGCCCGCCGCCGCGGCGGCACATCTTCGCCGCACGGATCGGCGCGCGGCGGGAGTCGGTTTCGCGCGAACTCGCCGACCTGATGCGACGGGGCGTGATCGCGAAGGAACGCGGTGCCCTCGTGCTGCGCCAGCCCGAGGTCCTGCGCCGCGCCGTGGAGGAGGAGCTGGAGGCGGGCGCCGGCCTCTGAGCGCGGCGCCCCTCCCCGTCTCAGGCCGCGATGGCGCTGCGCCCCAGTATCGCGCCGCCGCGCAGCGCGCCGGGTTCCGTCGCCCCCCACTGCACGCGATGGCCTTCCGGCAGCGCGCGGCTGAACGGCACCGCGAGCCAGATGCGCAGCAGCACGCGATGCGCGCCGGCCGCCGCATCGTCGGCATAGGCCGTGCGGCCGTGATAGGTGACGTGCTGATTCAACAACTGGATGTCGCCCGGCGTGAAGGGCGCTTCGGCGCAGAGTTCGTCCGCCAGCGCGGCGAGCATGTCCATCGCCTCGACCTGCTCGGGACGCAGCGGCGGTACGCCGGGCTCGGCATGGGCCATCTCGACATAGGTGCGGGAATACTGGCTGGTGAAGGCGCCATCCGCCGCGCGCGCGAAGACCGGCATGCGGAAGACACGGTCGCTGTGCTGCGCGCCTTCCTCGTCGGCCGGGCGCATGCGCCAGAAATCCTCGTAGAGCACCTGCAATAGGTCGGGGCGGCGGCGGACCATCTCGTCATGGATCGCGATGGTCGAGACGACGCGGGAGACACCGCCGGCGATGCCGTTCGATGCGCACAGCAGGCACAGCAGGTCGCATTTGTCGGTGTGGAAGCGCAGCGGCCCGGTCGAACGCGACCGCGCGCGGGCCGATGGCACCGGCCCCGAACCATCGCCGGTGATGGCGATGCCCTGCCCCGTCTCGTCCTTCACCTCCGCCAGCACCTCGCCGGTCGTGTTCTGGAACAGCGGCGTGCCGACATTGGCGCAGAGGCCCCAGAACAGCGTGCGCAGATCCTCGCGCGACAGCCGTTCGACCGGCAGGCCGGAGACGCGCACCACGCCGGCGCCGCGTTCCAGTTCCTCGGTCAGGTCGGCGAGCAGCGGCGCCAGCGCGGGGATCGCGAAATGCTCCTTCGCGATGGCCGGCACCTGGCGGCCGGCGGATTTCACCGCAGTGAGCGCCGCCTCCAGGCCGGCGATCTCGGCCGCGGTCAGCCGGCGTGGCCAGAAGCCGCGCGATGCGAGCTCGGCGCCACGCCAGGCGGCGGGGCCTCCGATCGGGGCGATGGCGTGGTCCATGGCGTTCTCCCTCAGAGCAGATCCCGATCAGGTGGAATCACCTGATCGGGTAAAGATGCTCGCCAAAACAGCGATTAGAGACGTTGCCGTGAGCCGTGGCGAACGGAAACGGCTCTAATTCACGCTGATGCCGCGGTCGCGGATGATGCTGGCCCAGCGGGCGGTCTCGGCGGCGATGCGCTCGGCGAAGCCCGCGCGGGTGTTGGGCAGGTAGATCAGGCCCTGCTCGGCAAGGAAGCGCTGCATCTCCGGGCGCTGCGCGACCTCGGTGTAGACGGCGTAGAGGCGGTCCAGCACGGCGTCCGGCGTGCGGGCGGGTGCGATCACGGCATACCAGGTGGAGACCTCGATGCCGGGCTGGCCGGCTTCGGCAAGGGTCGGCACATCGGGCAGCTGCGGCACGCGGGTCGGCGTGGTGACGGCCAGCGCCCTGACCCGCCCGTCGCGGATCGCCGGCAGGATGGTGGGCAGGGTCTCGAACATCGCCTGGATGTCGCCGGCCAGCAGCGCGATCAGGCTGTCCGTGTTGCCGCGATAGGGGACATGCTCCATGGCGATGCCGTCGCGCAGCTTGAACATCTCGAAGATCAGATGCTGCGCGGTGCCGATACCGACGGAACCGTAGTTCAGCCTGCCCGGCTGCGCCTTGGCGGCCGCGATCAGGTCGGCGACCGAATTCACCGGCAGGTCCTTGTTGACCACGAGCACGAGCGGCGAGGCGGCGAACATGGTCACGGGCGCGAGGTCGCGCGCCGCGTCGAAGGGCATGTCGCGATAGAGGTTCGGGAAGATCGTCAGCGGGCCGAGATTGCCCATGCCGATCGTGTAGCCATCCGGGGCGGCGCGCGCGACCTCGGCGACGCCGATGCGGCCGCCCGCACCCGGCTTGAAGTCGTTCACGATGGTCTGGCCGAGTGCCGCCCCGACGCGGTCGTTGAAGGCGCGCGCGATCAGGTCGTTGAGCCCACCCGGCGGCCAGGGGACGACGAAGCGGACCGGGCGGGCCGGCCAGGGCGCCTGGGCCCGCGCCGGGGCGGCAGCGAGGGCGGCAAGCGCAGGCAGCGCGCGGCGGGTCAGCTTCGGCATGGTCATGGGCAGCACTCGAACAGAACGGCGCGGAGGTTCGTCCCAGCCTGTCGCGCGGTCAATCCGGCAACCGCGACACGTCGAGCGGCAGCACCGCGCCCATCCACATCGCATGGTCGGTGTGATCGGCCTTCTGCCGCCCGGTCTCGGGATGCACGAGCACGGCCAGGCCTTCGCGATTCAGCGCGATGAAGGGCAGCAAGGCGGGCATCAGAGCGGGGGTGAAGGCCACCTGGTACATCGATTGCGGATGCGGCCCGACCGGCACATCGTGCCAGCGGCCGAGCACCGCATCGGGAAAGGCGGCGGCGATCGCATCGCGCAGCCGCGATGCGGCATCGCGTGAGGCCGGATCGAAATAGACATGCGCGTGCCAGCCACTGATCGTATCGGGTGCTGCGATCATGCGCGGCACCCGCGCGCGGACGGTCGGGCTGTCGTCATGGCCGATCCTCAACCTCCCCTACCCTCGTCGTTTGTCGCGACATCCGCGCCGGCGCGTCTGGCAACGCACGCGGCCTTCAGACCTTACCCCATACCACAGGTTGATGAGCCGCGGCATCTCAGGCGTCGCGAAGCTGGGCCGACAGGGCGGCCGCCTCGGCGCGCAATTCCTCCCCCGAGCGTCGCATGCCGGGTCCGGCGGAGTTGCTCGCCGACGCCCAGCACGACGAGCCCTTGCGACATCCGCCCGCGCGGCATCACCGGCGCGGTGGTGATGGTGACGGTCGACCACCCCCGCCGCCGGCCCGTTGCGAATGCTCGGCGGCCCGGTCAAATTCCCCGGTGAGCGGCAGGCGCCGCTCGAACCGTCGCCGGTGCTCGGTCAGCACACGGCAAAGGTGCTGCGCCGCGAACTCGGCCTGTCGGAGGAACGGATCGATGAACAGCGGCAATCGGGCGTGATCGACGCTACGGTGAGCACCACCCGCCCGGCTTCCTGAACGAGGGTCCTGCCATGCCGATGATCGAATCCGCCCTGGACCTTCGATCCGCCGAAAGCCGCGCCAATGCCGAGGCGATGCGCGCCCTGGTCCGCGACCTGCGCGACACCGCCGACCGCGTTCGCCTCGGCGGCGGGGAGGTCGCGCGCGAACGGCATCTGTCCCGCGGCAAGCTGCTGCCCCGCGACCGCATTCGCGCGCTGATCGATCCAGTCTCCCCCTTCCTCGAGATCGGCCAGCTCGCCGCGCAGGGCATGTATGGCGGGGAGGTGCCCTCGGCCGGCATCATCACCGGCATCGGCCGCGTATCGGGCCGCGAGTGCATGATCGTGGCGAACGACGCCACGGTGAAGGGCGGCACCTACTTCCCGATCACCGTGCAGAAGCATCTGCGCGCGCAGGAGATCGCGGAAGCGAACCGCCTGCCCTGCATCTACCTTGTGGATTCCGGTGGTGCGAACCTGCCGAACCAGGATGAAGTCTTCCCCGGCCGCGACCATTTCGGCCGTATCTTCTTCAACCAGGCCAACATGTCCGCGCGGGGTATCGCGCAGATCGCGGTGGTGATGGGGTCCTGCACCGCCGGCGGCGCCTATGTCCCGGCCATGTCGGATGAGAGCATCATCGTGCGCAACCAGGGCACGATCTTCCTCGCCGGCCCGCCGCTGGTGAAGGCCGCGACAGGCGAGATCGTCACCGCCGAGGAACTGGGCGGGGCCGACCTGCACAGCCGCACCTCCGGCGTCACCGACCATTACGCGGAGAACGACGCCCATGCGCTGGGGATCGCCCGCCAGGTGGTGGCGAGCCTGAACAGCGTGAAGCGCCCGCCGGTGGAACTGCGCGAGCCGGTGCCGCCGCGCTACGCGGCCGAGGAACTCTACGGCGTGGTGCCCACCGACCTGCGCACGCCCTACGACGTTCGAGAAGTGATCGCGCGCATCGCGGACGACAGCGCCTTCGACGAGTTCAAGCGCCTCTATGGCCCGACCCTGGTCTGCGGCTTCGCGCGCATCTGGGGCTATCCGGTCGGCATCATCGCAAACAACGGCATCCTGTTCTCGGAAAGCGCGCAGAAGGGCGCGCATTTCATCGAGCTCTGCACCCAGCGCGGCATTCCGCTGGTGTTCCTGCAGAACATCACGGGCTTCATGGTGGGCAAGAAGTACGAGGCCGGCGGCATCGCCAAGGATGGCGCGAAGCTGGTCACCGCGGTCGCGACCGCCGCCGTGCCGAAATTCACCGTCATCATCGGCGGCAGCTTCGGCGCGGGGAATTACGGCATGTGCGGTCGCGCCTATTCGCCGCGCTTCCTGTGGATGTGGCCGAATGCGCGCATCGGCGTGATGGGCGGGGAACAGGCGGCCTCGGTGCTCGCCACCATCCGCCGCGACGGCATCGAGGCGCGCGGTGGCACCTGGCCGGCGGCGGAGGAGGAAGCCTTCAAGGCACCGATCCGCGAGCAGTACGAGGTGCACGGCCACCCCTATTATTCCAGCGCGCGGCTGTGGGATGACGGCGTGATCGACCCGGCCGACACCAGGCGCGTCCTCGCGCTCGGCCTGTCCGCTGCGTTCAATGCGCCGGTGGCGCAGACGCGCTTCGGCCTGTTCCGGATGTGAGGCGCGTGATGTTCCGCAAGATCCTGATCGCCAATCGCGGCGAGATCGCCTGCCGCGTCATCGCCACCGCGAAGCGGCTCGGCATCGCGACCGTCGCCGTCTATTCCGAGGCCGATGCCGGCGCGCGGCACACGCGCCTTGCCGATGAAGCCTGGCCCATCGGCCCGGCCCCGGCGCGTGAGAGCTACCTGTCCATCCCGACGATCATCGAGGTCGCCCGCCGCGCGGGCGCCGAGGCGATCCACCCCGGCTATGGCTTCCTGTCGGAGAATGCCGGTTTCGCGGAGGCCTGCGCGGCGGCAGGCATCACCTTCATCGGCCCGCCCGTGGCAGCGATCCGCGCCATGGGATCCAAGGCGGAATCGAAGGCGCTGATGGAACGCTCCGGCGTGCCGTTGGTGCCGGGCTATCACGGTGCGGCGCAGGACTTCGCGACCCTGACCGAAGCCGCGCAGCGCATCGGCTATCCCGTGCTGATCAAGGCGAGCGCGGGCGGCGGCGGCAAGGGCATGCGCGTCGTCGAAGGGCCCGATGACTTCCTGGCCGCGTTGGAGGGTGCGCAGCGGGAAGCCCTCGCCTCCTTCGGCGATGACCGCGTGCTGATCGAGAAATACCTGACGCGGCCGCGGCACATCGAGATCCAGGTCTTCGCCGACACGCAGGGCAATACGGTCTCGCTGTTCGAGCGCGACTGCTCGATCCAGCGCCGCCACCAGAAGGTGCTGGAAGAAGCGCCAGCGCCGGGGATGGACCCGGCGCGCCGGCAGGCGATGGGGGACGCCGCCGTCGCGGCCGCACGCGCGGTCGGCTATGTCGGTGCGGGCACGGTGGAGTTCATCGCCGAGGGCGACGCCTTCTACTTCATGGAGATGAACACCCGCCTGCAGGTCGAGCATCCCGTGACGGAGATGGTCACCGGTCTCGACCTGGTGGAATGGCAGTTGCGCGTCGCGGCCGGCGAGCCGCTGCCCCTGCCGCGGGACGGCCTGTCGATCCGCGGCCATGCCATCGAGGCACGGGTCTATGCGGAGGATCCCGCGCGCGACTTCCTGCCCTCGACCGGACGGCTGACGCATCTGCGCCAGCCTCCGGAGGTCGCCGGGCAGTTGCGTGTCGATACCGGCGTGCGCGAGGGTGATGCCATCACGCCGCATTACGACCCGATGATCGCGAAGCTGATCGTCTGGGGCGAGGACCGCGCTGCCGCCGTGCGCCGCCTGGTGGCTGCGCTCGCCGCCTATGAGGTCGTCGGCGTCGAGACCAATCTCGGCCTGCTGCGCGCCATCGCCGGTCATGCGGCTTTCGCGCAGGCGGAACTCGATACCGGCTTCATCGCCCGCCATGCCGAGGCGTTGCTGACCACCCCGCACGCTTCGGACCCGGTGGAACAGGCCGCTGTCTGGGCCGCCGCTGCCCTCGCCGTAGTGCGTGAGCAGGATGCTGCCATCAGCGCCGCGTCGCGCGCGACCGGCGATCCCTGGTCACCCTGGGCCGCGGTTGATGCTTGGCGGCTGAACGGCGATGGCTATCAGAACCTGCATTTCCGCGGCGGCGACGGCGCCACCGTGGCAGTGCGCGCGCATCCGCTGCCGGATGGCCGCTTCCGGCTCGACCTGCCAGAAGGGACCGTGCATGCGAGCCTGACGGAGGATGGGGCGGAGTTCCTGTTGCTGGTCGACGGCGTCTCGCGCCGCCTCGGCGTGGCGCGACGCGGCGCGGAGCTGACGATCATCCTTGCCGGCCGCAATCGCATGCTGACGCGCATCGATCCCCTTGCCCCGCCGCGCCTGGAAGCCGCCGGCGGCGATCGCGTGACGGCGCCGATACCGGCCCGCGTGACCCGCATCCTCGTCGCACCCGGCGACGCCGTGCAGCGCAATGCGCCGCTGCTGGTGCTGGAGGCGATGAAGATGGAACTCACGCTCCGCGCACCGATGGACGGCATCGTCGCGCAGGTGCCGCATGCGGTGGGCGAGATGGTCGAGGAAGGCACCGAGCTCGTGACCTTCGAGCCCGCTTCAGAGTGAGCTGCCACCGCAGATCACCAGCTGCTGGCCAGTGATCGCGCCCGCCTCAGGACCCAGCAGGAAGGCGGTGAGCGCCGCGACCTCCTCCGGCCGGATCAGCCGGCCGATCGGTGGCACCTTCGGCGCCACCGCGCTGCGGCCGGGGTCGCGCAGCATCGGCGTGTCCGTGGCGGCGGGCGAGACGACATTCACCGTGATGCCGCGCGGCGCCAGTTCCATCGCCCAGGACCGCGCCATCGCCACCATGGCGGCCTTGCTGGCAGCATACTGACTGCGCCCCGCCGCGCCGGTCGCGGTGCGACTGCCGACCAGCACGATCCTCCCGCCATCCGGCATCCCCGGCACGAGCCGGTCCGCGAGCAGCGCGGCCGCTTCGACATGCAGGCGCCACAGCGTGCGGCCCGCTTCGGCATCCAGCGCGCCGAGCGCACCGCCCCGCATCAGCCCCGCGGCATGCACCAGCGCGTTCGGCCGCAACCCTTCGACCGTGCGGGCCAGCGCGTCGGCGTCGAGCAGATCGACGGCGCGATGCACGAAATGCGGATCCGTCAGGCCCGGATCGGTGCGGCTCAGGCCGGTGACGCGCCAACCATCGCGCAGCAGCCGCGTCGCAATGGCAGCCCCGATCCCGGAACTGGCGCCGGTGACGACGGCGTGGCCTGCGGCGGTCTCGGTCGTTGCCATGGCGTTGCTCCCCTTTGGATGTGGCGCGCGGATATCAGCACTTGACGCCGGGCGCCTTGCCTCGCTAGCAGATCGAAAGAAATCGAACAAATGTTCGCAATCCGAACATCAAACCTGGAGGAAACGGTGCGCGAGACGGTGGCAGCAGCGGGGCACGTCGGGCCGTCTTCGGAGAACCCGAAGAACCAGGTCCAGTCCGTCGCCAAGGCTTTCGCCGTGCTCAAGGCCTTCGGCCAGGACCTCCCTGCCCTCACCATCGCCGAGGTCGCCGCGCGCGCCGGGCTCGACCGCGGCACAGCCTTCCGCCTGATCCAGACCCTGGTCGGCCTCGGCTATTTGCGGCCGGTGCCGGATGGGCGTCGCTTCCGCCTCACGCTCAAATGCCTGGAACTCGGCTTCTCGGCGCTGTCCGCCGACGACCTGCCCGGCCATGCCGAGCCCCTGCTGCGGGAGGCCGTGCCCGCCATTGCCGATGCCGGGTCGCTCGGCGTGCTTGATCGTGGCGAGGTGGTCTATCTCGCGCGCGTCGATGCGAGCCTCGAGCGCATCGGCGTCATCCGCCGCCCGGGCAGCCGCATCGGCGCCTATGCCACCGCGCTCGGCCAAGCGATCCTTGCCTGGCTGCCGCGCGAGCAGCAGGTCGCGCACCTCGACAGCGTGGCGCGGGTGAAGCTGTCGGAACGCACGCTGACGGACCTCGACACGCTGCTCGCCCGGCTCGGGGAAGTGCGAGCGCGCGGCTACGCCGTGTCGGTCGGCGAGAACGCCTATGGGCTCATCACCGTCGCCGCGCCGGTGTTCGACCAGGGCGGTGCGCCCTGTGCGGGCGTCAGCCTCACGGTCAATGCCGGCCGCATGGCGAGCGAAGCCTTCACCGCCATGGCCGCGCCGCATGCGATGAACCTCGCGCGCGCGCTCAGTGAGGGGGTCCGCCTGTCACTCGGCGCCATCGGCATTCGCGGAGGCGCGCGGTGACGCCACGGCTGCGCCTGCTCGCCGACGACATCACCGGTGCGCTCGACACCGCGGCCGAGATGACCGGGCTGTGCGGGAAGGTGCGCGTCGCCTGGGATGGTGCGGCCACGGAGCAGGGCAACCTCGCCATCGATGCCGGAACGCGGGAGGCGTCACGCGATGACGCCTTCGATCGCATCCGGTCGTTGGCGCCGATGCTGCCGGGCACGGAGATCGCCTTCGCGAAGCTCGACAGCCTGCTGCGTGGCCAGGTCGCGGCGCAGATCGTTGCCTGCTTCGGCCTCGGAGCCTGGACCCATTGCCTCGTCGCGCCGGCCTTTCCCGCGCAAGGGCGGGTGACGCGGAACGGGCGGCAATTCGCACGCCAGCCGGATGGTGGATGGGCGCCCGTGGGCGACCTGCACGGCCTGCTGGCCGCCGAAGGTTTGGTCGCGCAGGTCCCGTCCGCGACCGCGCTGCCCGGTCCCGGCATCACGGTGTTCGATGCCGAGACCGAGGACGATCTCCGACGCATCGCCGCCCTCGGCCGCCGCCTGTCCGGACCGGTGCTGTGGTGCGGTAGCGGCGGGCTCGCCCGTGCGCTCGCCGGCGATGCCGCGCCGCTGCCGTCCACGATGGTTGCCGGGCCGGTGCTCGGCCTGTTCGGTTCGGACCAGCCCGCGACCATGCGGCAATTGGCGGCCTGCGGCGATGCCTGGGTGCGCATCACCGATGGCGGCGCGGCCGATGCGCGCCTCGTTGCGCAGCGCATGGCCGAGGATGGCGCCACGCTGGCCAGCGTGACGCTTCCGGCCGGCCTCGCCAGGACCGACGCGGCGCGGCGCATCGCCGCCGCCATGACCGCGCTGACGGACAGGCTCGACCGGCCCGGCACGCTGATCGTCGCCGGCGGGGAGACTCTGCGCGCGATCTGCGCCGGGCTGGATACGACGCATCTGGACGCGACGGGGATCGTCGCCCCTGGCGTCCCACGATCGGTGATGCGCGGAGGGCGCTGGGATGGCGTCGCGATCATATCGAAGTCCGGCGCCTTCGGCGGCGACACGCTGTGGCGTGACCTGCTGGCAAGCAACGGGCTGACTTTCGGGAGCATCGAAGCATGAGACCGCCGCATCTCGCGATCACCATGGGCGACCCGGCCGGGATCGGGCCGGAGATCATCGTCAAGGCTTGCGCCGGCTTGCAGGACCGTATTGCTGCCGGCGACCTGCGCCTGCTGGTGATCGGCAGCGGCGTGGCGCTGGAACGTGCGCGTGCAGCGCTGGCCCCGAACCTCGCCATTCCCGAAGTGTGCGCCGAGGATCCCACCTGGCCGGACCTCTGCTTCCTGCAGGCGGGGCCGGAGGGCGCGCCGATCGAACCGGGCGTGCTGTCCGCCGATGGCGGGCGCTTCGCCTATCTCGCCATCGAGCGCGGCGTGCGGCTGGCCGAAGCCGGCCGCGCGGGGGCGATCGTCACCGCGCCGCTCAACAAGGAAGCGCTGAACAAGGCGGGCTATCATTATGCCGGGCACACCGAGATGCTGGCCGAACTGACCGGCGTGAAGGGTTCGGTGATGCTGCTGGCGCACGGCAACATGCGCGTCAGCCACGTCACCACGCATGTCGCGTTGCAGGACGTGCCGAAGCGGCTGACGCCGCAGCGCCTGCGCTACGTGCTCGACCTCACGCATCAGGCATTGATCGGCCTCGGCATCGCATCTCCGCGCATCGCCGTCGCCGCGCTGAACCCCCATGCCGGTGAAGGCGGGCTGTTCGGCCGCGAGGATATCGAAATCTCCGAACCCACCATCGCCGAGGCGGTGCGCGATGGCTTGCAGGTCTTCGGCCCTGTCCCGGGCGACACCGTCTTCGTGAAGCTGCGCGCCGGGCAATACGACGCCGTCGTCGCGATGTATCACGACCAGGGGCATATCCCGGTCAAGCTGCTCGGCTTCCATGTCGATCCGGTGACGGGGAAATGGGATGCGCTGTCGGGCGTGAACATCACGCTCGGCCTGCCGATCATTCGCACCTCGGTCGATCACGGCACCGCCTTCGACATCGCCGGCAAGGGCATCGCCAGCGAGCGCAGCCTGATCGAGGCCATCGAATACGCCGAACTCCTCGCCACCCATCGCGCCAAGGCCGCCTGACGCCATGACCGAATTGCTGCGCCCCATCGACATCGCGCATCCCGCCACCATCAGCTTCGGCGCCGGCCTCGTCGGCAGCGTCGGCGCCTGGGCCAGGGCCCGCGGCGTGACGCGCACGCTGGTCGTCACCGGCGGGTCGAACGCCAAGCGCGTCGGCCTGCTCGACCTGCCCGGCGAGGTCGTGGTGTTCGGCGAGGCGAAGCCGGAACCCGACATTCCCAACCTCGCAGCAGCGATCGCGGTGGCGGAACGCGTGAAGCCCGACCTCGTCGTCGGCTTCGGCGGTGGCAGCGCGATGGACCTCGCGAAGCTCGTCGCGGTGCTGCCGGGCAGCGGGCAGACTATTCATGAGGTGGTCGGCCCGGAGAAAGTGAATGGCCGCTCCGTGGCACTGGTGCAGGTGCCGACCACCTCCGGCACCGGCAGCGAGGCCGGTACGCGCGCCCTCGTCACCGATCCCGCGACGCAGGCGAAGCTCGCCGTGCAGAGCCGGCACATGATGGCCGACCTGGCCGTGGTGGACCCCGACCTGACGCTGAGCGTGCCGCCCGCCGTTACCGCCGCGACCGGCGTCGATGCCCTGGCCCATTGCGCCGAGGCCTTCACCAGCCGCAAGGCGCATCCGCTGGTGGACATCCACGCGCTGGAAGGAATCCGCCTGGTCGGGCGGTTCCTCGCGCGCGCCGTGGCCGACGGCAATGACCGCGAGGCGCGGGCCGGGTTGGCACTGGCGTCGCTCTACGGCGGCTTCTGCCTCGGGCCGGTAAACACCACGGCGGGGCATGCCGTCGCCTATCCGCTGGGCACGCGGCATCACGTCGCGCATGGCCTCGCCTGCGCAGTGATCTTCCCGCACACCCTCGCCTTCAACGCGGAAGCGGTGCCGGAGAAGACGGCGCTGGTACTCGATGCGCTGAGCCTGCCCGGCGCGCGCGACGAGGCTGCCATGCGCGCCGCCGCGCATGGCTGGTGCGCCGCACTTGGCATCGAGATGCGGCTCGGCCGCCTCGGCGTGCCGGAGGCCGATCTGCCGACGATGGCGGAGGAGGCGCATGCCATCCGTCGGCTGCTCGACAACAACCCGCGTGACATCAGCCGCGAACAGATCCTCGCGCTCTATCGCGCCGCCTATTGAACGGAGGAAACGCCATGCCGGACAGCACGGGCCTGATCGAGAGGCCGGAGATCCTCGCCCCCGCGCCGGGCGACGCCGCGCGCATCGACGCCTTCATCCCGACGCCTTGCGTGCAGAACCACGCCGCCTTCCTGATGCCCCTGCCGGGCGGCGACCTCGGCTGCGTGTGGTTTGGCGGCACGCAGGAAGGGGTACCAGACATCTCCGTGCATTTCTCGCGCCTCGCGCCCGGCGCGGATCGCTGGACGAATGCGGTGCGGCTGTCCGACGATCCCGGCCGGTCGGAACAGAACCCGCTGATCTTCCCCCTGCCCGATGGGCGGGTGTGGCTGCTGTGGACGGCGCAGGTCGCGGGCAACCAGGACACCGCCATGGTGCGGCGGCGCGTCTCTGACGACGGTGGGCAGTCCTGGGGTCCGGTCGAGACGCTGTTCGGCGAGCAGCCCGGCTTCGGCACCTTCATCCGCCAGCCGATCATCGTGACGGACAGCGGCGACTGGCTGCTGCCGATCTGGCGCTGCACCAAGCCGCCGGTCGGCGCCTGGACGGGTGATCTCGACACGAGTTCGGTGATGATCTCGGCCGACCAGGGGAAGACCTGGAGCGAGCACGCCGTGCCGGGCAGCACCGGCTGCGTGCACATGAACATCGTCGATCTGCGCAATGGCCACCTCGTCGCCTTCTATCGCAGCCGCTGGGCGGATTGGGTCTATGCAAGCCGGTCGCATGACGGCGGCCGGTCATGGACGGCGCCGGAACCGACCGAGTTGCCGAACAACAATTCCTCGATCCAGGCCGTGCGCCTCGCCAACGGCCACATCGCGATGGTGTTCAATGAGTCGAGCAAGGAGAACGCCACGGGACGTCGCCTGTCGCTCTACGACGACATCGGCGGGGAGGACGTCGCGCCGATCACCGAACGCAGCGCCTTCTGGGGCGCGCCGCGCGCGCCCATGACACTCGCCATCTCAGAGGATGAGGGGCGCACCTGGCCGCATCGCCGCAACCTCGAGGTCGGGGACGGCTTCTGCATGACGAACAATTCCAAGGACCGGCTGAACCGGGAATTCTCCTATCCGTCCATCGTGCAGACGCCAGACGGGGCGCTGCACATCGCCTACACCTACTGGCGGCAGGCCATCAAATACGTCCGCGTCGCCGAGGAGTGGGCGCGGTGAGCGCGCTGCACCCGAACGGCGTCTTCTGCGCCGCGCTGACGCCGCTGACCGAGACCCTGACGCCGGACCATGCCCGCTTCGTCGCCCATGCGCGCCGGCTGATCGAGGAAGGCTGCGACGGCATCGCCCTGCTCGGCACCACGGGGGAGGCAAACTCCTTCTCGAGCGACGAACGCCAGGCGCTGCTGGAAGCGGCAGTGGCCGCCGGCATCGCGCCGGATCGCCTGCTGCCTGGCACCGGCGTGACCGCGCTGACCGAGACTGTCGCATTGACGAAGCACGCGCTCTCGCTCGGCGTCACCACGGTCGTGATGCTGCCGCCCTTCTACTACAAGGGCGTCAGCGACGATGGCGTGTTCACCGCTTATTCGGAGGTCGTGCAGCGTGTCGCCGATCCGCGGCTGCGCGTGGTGCTCTATCACATCCCGCAATTCTCGGCGGTGCCGATCACCTTCCCGGTGATCGAGCGCCTGCGCGCGCGCTATCCCGGTACCTTCACCTGCATCAAGGATTCCGCGGGCGACCTGTCGCATATGGAAGCCCTGGTGGAACGCTTCCCCGGCCTCGCCGTGCTGGCTGGCGCCGATCCGTTGATGCTGCCGCTGCTGCGGAAGGGCGGGGCGGGCTGCATCACAGCGACCTCGAACCTCGTCGCGGCGGACCTTGCCTTTGTTTTCCGTCACCACGCCGATGCGACGCGCGCGACGGAGGTCGAGGCGGCGCAGGCGCGCATCGTCGCCGCGCGTAATCGCGCCTCGCGCTTCGCACAGATGGCCTCGCTGAAGGCGCTGGTCGCGCATCGCAATGGCGATCCGGATTGGCGGCGCATGCGCCCGCCGCTGCTGCCGCTGAACGCGGACGAAGAAGCGGCCCTGCTCCAGGACTGACCACCAGACCACGCAACGACCCGGCCCGGCGCCGGCGGGAGATGAGGAGGAACATCATGAAAAGACGCGATGTGTTGAAGGCGGCGGCGGCCGGGATCGGGATACTCGCCGCGCCGTCCGTGCAGGCGCAGGGCGCCTGGCCGCAGGGCAGGCCGATCCGGGTGATCTGCCCCTGGCCGCCCGGTGCGGCGAACGACGCCTTGGCGCGGCTGTTCGCCCAGCAATTGCAGGACAAGCTCGGTGCCACGGCGGTGGTGGAAAACCGCACCGGCGGCGCCGGCCTGGTCGGCACCAATGCGGTGCTTCAGGCCGCCCCCGACGGATTCACGCTGCTCGCTTCCGCCTTCAACACCGCGGTGATGCCGCTGGTGCTGAAGGGCGCCAATTTCGATCCGCAGCGCGACCTTGAGGTGATGGCCCGGACGGCGCGCGCGCCGCTCGTCATGGTGATCAGCGGCACGCGCCCGCAGCGCAACGTGACCGATGTGGTCACCGCGGCGAAGGCCAATCCGCGCGACTGGAGCATCGCGATCTCCTCGCTCGGCTCGGCGGGGCATCTCGCGACAATCGAGTTCAACCGCCGCACCGGCGCCAATCTCGACATGGTCTCCTATCGCGGCACGCAGCCGGCCCTGACGGACCTGATGGGCGGCAGCGCGCAGTTGCTGATCGACCCGAGCTTCGCCCTGCTGCCCGCGACCGGTGATGGTCGCATCCGTGCGCTGGGCATCGCGGCAGCGCAGCGTTCGCCGTTGGCGCCGGATGTCCCGACCATGGCGGAGGCGGGCCTGCCCGGCTTCGAGTTCCAGTCCTGGTACGGGCTCTGGGCGCCCAAGGGTACGCCAACCGAGATCTGCCAGCGCGTGAACACGCTGATGCAGGAGACGATGCGCGAGCCCGCCATCGTCCAGCGCCTGACGACCCAGGTGCTGGAACCGGTGACGGAGAGCATCGAGGAGACGAAGCGCTTCATCGCCGCCGAGATCTCCCGCGCCGGCGAGCTACTGCGCAGCGTGAACTACGAGCCAGTCTGACCGGCTGCCTGGTGTGAGCGGGGCCAGCGCCGCGCTCACGCCTTGCCGAGGGTCACTCCCCCGCGTCGACGGTGATGGTGCCGAGCGCCTGGCGGACAATCCCGTGGCGACGCAGGATCTCTCCATAGGTCCCGTTGGCGATCAGCCGCGTCAGCGCACCGGCCACCGCGTCCCGCAATTCGGTCTGCGACTTGTCGAAGGCCATGCCAGACAAGTTGCGGGAGATCGGATCGCCGATCGCGACGATGGTTCCCGGATTCTGCTGCGCCAGGAAGGCGACGAATTCGGCGCCCAAGATCGCGCCGTCCGCGCGCCCGGCCATCAGGTCCGTGCGGCTCGCCGCAGCACCATCCGAGCCAATGACGCGCATCGGCGGGCGGCCGGCGGCGACGCAATTCGCCTCGCTCCAGGCCTGCGCCTGCGGGAAGTAGTTGGTGGTGCGCGGCGTCGAGACGCTGCGGCCGCAGAAATCCGTCGGCTGCGTCGCGCCGCGCTGCTGCGCCGTGGTGGTGAAGATCTGCGCGCCGGTGCTGACCACATCCACGAAGGTCAGGCGCTCGCGGCGCGACGGCAGGTCGGTCATGGCGCTGCCGCTGAAATCGACGCGCCGCGTCGTGATGGCAGGGATGAGCTGCGCGAAGGCCAGTTCCTCCCAGCGGATCTCGATACCGAGCTCGCGCCCGATGGCGGTGACGAGGTCGACATTCACGCCGCGCCGCTCATTCGTCGCCGGGTCCTTGTACGCCATGGGCGGATAGGTCGCCTCGATGCCGACGCGGATGAAGCCCTGGGCGCGGATCGCCTCCGGCACGGCCTGCGCCGAAGCGAGGCCGGGCGCGATCAGCGCGGCGGCGGCAAGGAGAAGGGTCCTGATTCGCATCGTCATGCTGCTCCCTCGCAGGCGGTGAAGTGGGCGGCGATCTCCTCGCCGGTGGCGATCCAGACATCGCCATGGCCCTGCGCATAGCGCAGGAATTCGCGCAGCAGGCGCAAACGCATCGGCCGGCCGCTGCATTGCGGATGCAGCACGGTGGTGACCATGCCGCCCCAGTCGCGCGTCTCGTCCAGCTCATCCTTCCAGATCGAGAGGACGTGCTCCTTCGGCATCATGGGACGCGGGCTGTAGCGATGCGACAGGCCATAGAGCCAGTCGTCATAGGTCATGGTGACCGGTAGCTCGACCAAGCCCGGGCGGCCATCGGCGAGCAGGTGACGGTAGGGCCGCACATCGTCGCGCCAGGAGGAGGAATAGACCAGGCCGCGTTCCTTCAGCAGCACGCGCAGTTCCTCGCAGCTTTCGCCCGACGGCGCGCGGTAGCCCTTGGGCACCACGCCGAGCCGGCGCTTCAGCGTCTCCAGCCCGCGGTCGACTTCCTCGACCAGCCGCGGGTCGCCGGGCTGCGGCATCAGGTGATGGAAGCCGTGATGGCCGATCTCGTGGCCATCCTTGGCGATGGCCTCGGCCATGGCGGGATGCGCCTCGACCGACCAGCCGGTGATGAAGAAGGTCGCGCGCAGGCCGAGCTGGCGCAGCATCTCCAGCAGCTTGCGCACGCCGATGCGCGCCTCGAAGCCGCCATAGGACATGCAGACGAGTTCGTCGTAGCGGGCCGGATCCTTGCCGGTCCAGGCGGTCTCCGCATCGACGTCGAAGGAGAGGAACATCGCCGCCTTGTTGCCGGCCGGCCAGGGGTATTCCGGCGCGAGCGGCGCGCGGTTAGCTGGCAGCAGCGGCAAGGCGTCATGGTTCGTGTAGTCGGGCATCGTCTCGGTTCCCTCCACGGGTCAGGCTAGGACGGCGGAAATGAAGGCTCTGGTGCGGTCTTCCCTGGGCTCGCCGAGAACCTCGGTGGGCGTGCCGCATTCGACGATGGCGCCGTGATCCATGAAGACCACGCGGTCCGCGACCTCACGCGCAAAGCCAAGTTCATGCGTCACGACCATCATCGTCATCCCTGATGCGGCAAGCTCGCGCATCACGGCGAGGACCTCGCCCACCAGTTCGGGATCGAGCGCGCTGGTCGGCTCGTCGAACAGCATCAGCCGCGGCTTCATCGCGAGCGCGCGGGCGATGGCGACGCGCTGCTGCTGGCCGCCCGACAGCTGGGCCGGATAGCTGCGCGCCTTGTCCTTCAGCCCGACGCGCGCGAGCAGTGCTTCGGCCTCCGCGATGGCCTCGGCGCGCGGGCGCTTCAGCACCTGCACCGGGCCTTCGATGATGTTCTCCAGCGCGGTGAAATGCGGGAAAAGGTTGAAGCGCTGGAACACCATCCCCGTCGCCCGGCGCTGGCGCGCGATCTCGCCTTCGGACAGACGGTGCAGCCGGTTGCCGTCAATGCGGCGGCCGGCCAATTCGCCATCCACCCAGATGGCTCCAGAATCCGGCTCGACCAACTGATTCACGCAGCGCAGCAGCGTGGTCTTGCCGGATCCGGAGGCGCCGATGACGCACACCACCTCCCCGGCCGCGATGTCGAGCGAGACGCCCTTCAGCGCCTGGAAGCTGCCGAAGGCCTTGCGGACATCGACGATGGAAACGATCGACCGCATGGTCAGCGCCCCCCCGCCGCGCCGCGCGCGAAGCGGCGTTCCAGCAGCATCTGCAACGGTGTCAGCACCGAGACCACGGCGAGGTACCAGACCGCCGCGACGATCAGCAGCTCGATCACCCGGGAATTGGCGTAGTAGATGTTCTGCGCGCTGTGCAGGATCTCGGTGAACTGGATGACGCTGGCGAGCGATGTCAGCTTCACCATGCCGATGAATTCATTGCCGAGCGGCGGGATGACGACCCGCATCGCCTGCGGGAAGACGATGCGGCGCAGTGCATGCAGCCGCGTCATGCCGATCGCCTTCGCCGCCTCATACTGCCCGGCATCGACCGAGAGCATCCCCGCGCGGAACACTTCCGAGGTATAGGCGCCCTGATTGATGCCAAGGCCGAGAAGGGCTGCGAAGGCCGGCGTCATCACGTCGACGGTGCGCGCTGAGCCAAGCCCGGGAATGCCGATATCGGGGAAGATCAGCGCCAGGTTGAACCACAGCAGCAGTTGCAGGATCACCGGCGTGCCGCGGAACAGCCACGCATAGCCGATGGCCGCCCCTTGCAGCACCGGGTTCTCGGACATCCGCATCACCGCCGCGACGACGCCGAGCGCGATTCCGAGCGCCATGGCCGCGACCGCCATGACGACGGTATTGACCAGGCCATGGATGATGACCGGCGCGGTCAGGAACTGCCCGACCACGGGCCATTCGATCTGGCCGACCGCAAAGGCGCGCATCAGCAGGGCGAGCAGCAGCACCATGATGGCCACCGCCGTCCAGCGCCCCCAATGGCGCTGCCGCACCATCACATAGCCCGAAATATCGGGGAGACCCTTCGACGTCGTGGCGCTCATCGTGACCTTCCTGTCGGAACAATACGAGCAAGTTTGATGCCGGCCTGGGGCTGCCGTCAGCCGGCGAAGGCGGCCCGGGCCTCGGGAAGATCCCAAATGCGCTGGATGGCCGCAGCACCCGCCGCGGTGATGCCGGCCTCGTCCCCCATGGCGAGCCTGCCGCCGCGCAGCAGCACGCGGCCATCGACCATGACCGCATCGACATTGCCGCGATTGGCGAGCCAGACCAGCGCGCGGCGTGCGTCATGCAGCGGCTGCAGATGCGGATGGCTGAGGTCGATCACCGTGAGATCGGCAGTCGCGCCGGGCCGGATGCTGCCAAGATCGGGCCGGCCGATCGCCGCGGCGGCTTCGCTGGTGACGGCGGCGATGATCTCGGGCGAGGACGCGGCCTCGGCACGGCCGGAGACAATCTTCGAGATCATCGCGGCGGCATTCATCTCGCCAAGAAGGTCCATGTTGTAGCCATCCGTGCCGATCAACGTGCGCAGCCCGGCATCGGCGAAGCGCGAGAAGGCGGCGGTCGTGCCGGCGCGCGCGAAGACGCGCGGGCAGTTCAGCACCGCGGTGCCGCGCGCCGCCATCAGGCGCAGATCTTCCTCGCTGCTGTCCACGCAATGCGCCGCGAGCAGGTCCGGCGCCAATACGCCGAGCCAGTCGAGATATTCCGCCGGGCTGCGGCCATAGCGGGCGCGGATGGTTGCGACCTCCCCCGCACTCTGGGCCAGATGCGTGGTGATCGGCACGCCGAGTTCGCGCGCCCGGTCGGCGGCGGCGCGCAGCAGGTCCGGTCCGCAGGTGTCGGTGGCGTGCGGGCTCATCGCCAGGCGGATGCGCCCCTCGTCGAAGCCTTCCCATTGCGCATGCAGCGCATCCCAGGCGGCGAGATCGGCCGCGCCATCATCGCCGGCATAATGCACCGCGCCGCTCGCATCGGCCTTCGCATCGGCGGTCGAGAACAGATAGGGCGCACCATAGAAGCGCAGCCCCATCTCCGCCGCCGCGTCGAACATCTCGGGAATGCCGTTGCGGAACGGCTCCATCACCGTGGCCGCGCCGCCCTTCAGCAATTGCAGGATGCCGAGCCGCGCCACGGCCATCCGCTCCTCACGCGACAGGATCTCGATGCCCCGCTTCGTCAGCGGCAGCAGCACCGTATAGACGATGCTCTGGTTGTTCTTGCGGCCCGCGCCGTCCTCACTGTGGGTGCGGGCGACCGCCTCGCTGAAGCAGTGATTGTGCAGGTTCATCAGGCCAGGCAGCACGAAGCGCCCCGGCGCATCGAGCACCACATCCGTGCCATCGGGCCGCGTCGGGGTAACGGCGGCGATCCGCCGGCCTTCCGTCAGCACCCAGTGGTCGCGCAGGACGACCGGGCGGCCCTCCCGCTCGGTGAGGACGAAGGATCCGAAGACGGCGGTGGTGCCGGGGTTCTGCATCATGTCCGTTCCTGTCCGCTCAGGCCGGCGGCTCGGCGCCGACCTGGTCGACGATGCGCCGATAATGCTCCGGCCGGCGATGCGCGGCGAAGTTGAACATCTTCTCCTTGCCCTGGCGGCAGGCGTCGAAGTCGACATCCGCGACCAGCACCTCGTCGCCGAGCGTCGTTGCCTGCGCCACGATGACACCGTTCGGATCGACGATCACCGACCCGCCGATCAGGCCCGACCCATCCTCATTGCCGGCCTTGGCGACCGCAATCGCCCAGGTCGCGTTCATGTAGGCATTGGCCTGCGCGGCGAGGATCGAATGGAAGGTGCGGATCTCCTCGTTCTCGGCCTTGCCGCCATTCGGGTCGTAGGCGGCCGAGTTGTAGCCGACGAGCATCATCTCCATGCCCTGCAGCGCATAACAGCGCCAGGCTTCGGGCCAGCGGCGGTCGTTGCAGATCAGCATGCCGAGGATCGGCGCACCCCAGGCGGCGGGACCGCGGAACGCCTCGAAGCCGCCATCTCCATAGGCGAAGTAGCGCTTCTCGAGCTGATGGAAGCGGTCGCCCAGGCGGGGTTCGTGGCTGCCGGGCAGGTGCGCCTTGCGGTATTTGGCGAGGATGCTGCCATCCGGCCCGGTGGTGATGGCGCTGTTGTATCGCGTGCCATCCGCGGCGCGTTCGGCATAGCCGACATAGAAGCCGATACCGAGTTCGCGCGCCCGGCCGAACAGCGGCTGGACCGCCGGGTTCGGCATCGCCGTCTCGTAATACGCGTCGAGTTCCGCACCTTCGAGCAGCCAGCGCGGAAAGAAGGTCGTGAAGGCAAGTTCGGGGAAGACCACCAGCCTGGCGCCCTGCGCGGCGGCGTCCTCGAGCAGCGCGATCATGCGGGCGAGGATGGCCTCGCGGCTGTCGGCGCGTTGATTGGGGCCCATCTGGGCAGCGGCGACGCGGAGAATGCGGGGCATGGGTCGAATCTCCTTCGACTGGGTCGGCGCTGATTTCTGCCGCGGCCTCCTTGGGCAAGGCAATCAGGTTGATTATCAGAATTCGCCGAAGATCATTCGATCTTGTTATACTGTGCCTCGCAATGACCCTTCGGCAGATCGAAATCCTCCGCGCGCTCATGCGCCTCGGCACGACGATGGGCGCGGCGCGCGCCCTCGGCATGTCCCAGCCGGCCGTCAGCAACGCGCTGAAGCACATGGAGGCGCAACTCGGCTTCCCGCTGTTCGAGCGCGTGAACAACCGCCTCTTTCCGCTCGAGGCCGCATCGATCATCCAGGAGGAATCCAACCAGATCTTCGCGCTCCATGCCGCGCTGGAGGAACGCGTGCAGGATCTGCGCGAGTCCAAGGTCAGCCGCCTTCGTATCCTCAGCACGCCGCCGCTGGGTTGGAGCGTGCTGCCCCGCGCGCTCGAGGAATTCTCGCGCCGCAACCGGCGCCTGAAGATCTTCTTCGACATCCGCGAACTGGACGAGGTCGTCCGCAGCGTGGAGAGCGGCAAGACGGATATCGGCTTCGGCCTCGGCCTCGGCCCGCAGCCGACGCTGGAGGTCGAGCCCCTGTTCGAGGGACGCATGGTCTGCGTCGTGCCGCCCCGGCATCCGCTCGCCGCCCGGTCGGTGATCACGGCACGGGACATGGCCGGGATCGACCTCATCGCGCTCGATGCGGATACGCGGATGGGGGCATCGGTTCGCGCGGCGTTCCAGGCGGCCCAGGAACCCTTCGCCTTCCGTGCGGAAGTGCGGACCTGCCGCACGGCCTGCGCCCTGGTCGCGGCCGGGATGGGGGCGTCGATCGTCGATCCGTTCTCCGCCATGCACGACAGCCAGGTCGCCTTCGCGATCCGGCCCTTCGAGCCTGCCATCCCGTCGATCGCCTGGGCGTTCTGGTCGAACCGCAAGCCGCCATCCGACACGGCGCGGCGTTTCATGGGCGAGGTCCGCCTCGCCTTGGCGGCACAGCGGAAATAGGCTTCGCTCGTCATGACGGGCGGCCGGTTCCGGTGGCTGGAATGGTCCGCGGCGAAGGTTCTCAAGGGGCGTCGGATGCGGACGGTCACGATCATCGAAACGGGCCTGGTCGCGCCGCAACTGCGGGAGCGGCACGGGACCTACCCATTCATGTTCGAGCGCATGATGCGCGAGGCCGGCGTCGATGCCGGCTTCCGGACGGTGCGTGTCTCGGAAGGCAACGCGCTGCCCGATCCTGCCGGGTTGGACGCGGTGCTGATCACGGGTTCACCGGCCGGTGTCTATGACGACGTCCCCTGGATCGCGCCGCTGGAGGCGTTCATCCGCGACGGATACGCGGCATCGACGCGGATGGCCGGCATCTGCTTCGGGCACCAGGTCATGGCGCAGGCGCTCGGCGGCGTGGTCCGCAAACCGGAGAAGGGCTGGGGCCTGGGCCGGCATGTCTATGAGGTGACGCCGGACAATGGCGTCATCGGCGGCGATCGGATCGCCATCGCCTGCGCGCATCAGGACCAGGTCATCGAGGTTCCGCCGAATGCCCGCACGATACTGGCATCGGAGTTCGCGCCGCATGCCGGGCTGCTCTACGACAATGGGGCGATGATGTCGGTGCAGCCGCACCCTGAATTCGACCTGGGCTACGCGCAGGCCTGCTGCGACCTCCTCGAAGCCAGAGTGCCGGCTGCCGTCGTGGCCGCGGCGAGGGACTCACTGCGGCACCCGATGGACAGTCAGGATCTCGCCCAGGCGATCGCGCGCTTCCTCCTGCGCGACGAAGGCTGACACGGCAGCGTCATTCCGCGGCCGCGCGCACCGCCTCGGCTGAGAGGGTATAGCGGGTGAAGCTGCGGTTCAGCGCCGGAAGCGGCGCGATCTCCATCACGCCATCGGCCGGGCGCATCAGGATCATCGCCACGGTGGCGGAGAGATTGCCGCCGAGATTCATCCGCGGCGGCCGGCACACCGACCAGGGCGTCTGCCAATCGTCGAACAGGGCGGCGCGCAGGTCGTCGATGGTCAGGCCGCCGCGCTTCGCCTCCAGCGCCGCACGCACGCGGCGGTCGCGATAGACGCTGTCGGGCGTGGACAGCAGCCCGGTATCCTTGAGCTTCGCGAGTGCGATCGGGCTCTGCCAATGGTTGGCGTGGACGATCACGCCATTCTCCGGCTGCACCAGGAAGGATTCATCCGGCGCGCATTCGATATCGATGCCGAAGCCGCTCGCATGGCTCAGCATGAGGTTGTTCGATCCCGATTTCGGCGTGGCGTAGAGGATGCGGAAAGCGAGTGCTACCTGCTCCTGCTCCAGCGCCTTGCGGCGTAGCAGGGACAGCGGCACCCCGTCCTGCGTGTAGTCGCGGTCGCTCTCAAGGTAGTTCGCGGTGATGGCGATGCCCGCGGCGTTCATGCCGCAGCGTGCGAGGCCGCCGGCCTCGACGAAGGTCAGCACGTCCGGCCCATCCTCCCGCCGGATGCGCAGGACGACGCCGGTCTCGGCGCATTCGCTTTTCCAGTCCCAGTTCTGGCCGTGGATCAGCGTGCCGTCGGCGCTCGCCTCGGGCAGGATGATGGCACCGGTGCAGCCGTCGGGGTCCTTGCGCGCTTCCTCGGCGCGCTTCGCGAGTTGCAGGACTTCCGTGCGGCAATTCACCAGCACGATATCCTCGAAGGCGACGTCGGCACCCTCGGCGATGCCGCGCATCTCGGCTACGAAATCCGGCTCGAAGGCCTCGATGCGGGGGACGAAGGCGCGCGCCATGGCGCGGACGGCGCCGGCATCCCGCCCCTGCCCCGCCAGCTGCGCCCCGTAGTGCGCGAGCGACTTGTCGATGCGAGCCTTCGCCATGCGGCCATAGGCGCGCCCCCGGGATTCCGGCGTGCCGGCCAGTTCGATCAGGGGGAAGGGTTCGACCGCGGCGGACGACATCGAGGTTGCCTCTTCCATATTTGGATTATGGTGACACATAACACATTCCATGGCCAATCCCTCGCCGATCATCCCCGCCGACGCCCCGCCCCTGCACCGCGCCCTGGCGCGCGATATCCTGCGCGGCCTGCATGCGCGCGGTGCCCGGCCGGGGGACCGCCTCTCCCGGCTCGCCCTCGCCAAGGAGCTCGGCGTGTCCCGAACGCCCGTGGCGGGCGCGGTGGCACTGCTCGAGACCCTCGGCGTGGTGGAGACGGATGGGCGTGCCGTGCTGCTGCGCGACCTGGGCTTCGATCCCGAACGCCTCGCCTCGCCCGCCGAGGATGGCGGGGACGCCACGGCGGCGCTGATCGTCACCCTGGCGCGGGACCGCCGCTCCGGGGATTTGCCGGAGGAGGTCTCGGAACGCCTGCTGCAGGCCCGCTACGGTGTGGGGCGGACGGTCCTCGCGGCGGCGCTGCGGCAGCTCGCCGAGGTCGGCGCCGTTACCCGCAACCGTGGGCATGGCTGGCGCTTCGGGCCAGGCTACGTCTCGGCCGAGGACCGCGCGGCCTCCTACCGCTTCCGCCTGATGATCGAGCCGGCCGGGCTGCTGGAACCCGGCTTCCACCTTCCCGCCGGCTGGGCCACCGGGATGCGGCGGATGCATGAGCAGTTCCTCGGCCGCGCCTGGCGGGAGACCGACCCGGTCGCCTTCTTCGAAACCAATGCCGCCTTCCACCGCGGCCTCGCCGAGGCCTCCGGCAACCGCTTCCTGGTCCAGGCGGTGGAACAGCAGAACCAGCTCCGCCGCTTCTCCAACTACGATTGGCAGCGCGGCGTGGAACGGGTGCGCGTCTCGGCCACCGACCACCTCGGCATCCTCGACGCGCTGGAGGCCGGCGACCGGGCCGAGGCCGCCGAGCGCATGCACCGCCACCTGGCCGGCACCGCGGCGCTGACCTGGCGTGCCCGCGGCGGGTGATGACTGTATTGTACTTTGCGCTCTTATAGCGCACTCATACGAACAGTTCGGGATGCCGGTCCTGGATACTCCTTCGCTGCGCCGCATAGGCGATCCTGCCGGCCATCGACACGCTGCCGTCATGAGGGAGAGAACAATGCCAAACGCCATGATCGGTCGCCGCTGGCTGACCCGCGCCATGCTGGGCGGCGCCGCCGCGGCGCAGACGCCGGGCTGGCTTTCCACCGCCCTTGCCCAGGGTGCCGGCGCCGACGGCCTGCTGCGCGTCGGCATGGCGGCGCCCAACACCACGCTCGATCCGCATCTGCAGAGCAACGCGCCGAACAACGCGGTGGCGAGCCATATCTTCGATGCTCTGGTGACGAATGACGCGGCCTCGCGCTCCACGCCCGGCCTCGCGGAATCCTGGCGGCTGATCGACGACACGCATTGGGAATTCACCCTACGGCGCGGCGCGCGCTTCAGCGACGGCGCTCCCTTCACGGCCGATGACGCCATCGCCTCCATCCGCCGCGCCACCGAGTTGCCGAGCACAGCCTCCTTCCGCACCTATACGCGCAGCATCAAGGCGATGTCGGCGCAGGGGCCCAACACCCTGCTGATCGAGACGGACGGGCCGGACCCTCTGCTGCTGAACTCGATCAGCCGCGTGCGCATGATCGCGGCGAAGCACGCCGGCGCGCCGACCGCCGACTTCAACAGCGGCGCGGCGGCGATCGGCACCGGCGCCCTCATCCTGCGCAGCAACACGCCGGGCAGCGTCATCCAGCTCACCCGGCATGATGGCTGGTGGGGACCGCGCCTGCCCTGGAACGAGGTGGCGCTCCGCATGGTCACCGATGACGGCGCGCGTCTGGCAGCGTTGCTTTCGGGCGACCTCGACATCATCGAGGCGCTGCCCTCCCAGAGCGCCGGCCGCGTCCGCCAGAACCAGCGCTTCCATGTGATTCGCGGCATTTCGAGCCGCGTGACCTATCTCGGCTTCGACTTCCATCGTGACGTGACACCCTTCGCCACCGGCGCAGATGGCCGACCGCTGGAACGCAACCCCTTCAAGGACCTGCGCGTCCGCCAGGCGCTGAACCACGCCATCAATCGCCCCGCGCTGGTGGACCGGGTGATGGAAGGCGATGCCGTCGCCGCGTCCCAGTTCCTGCCGAAGGGCCAGCCGGGAACCTCGGACCGCCTGGACGTCCCGGCCTACGACCCCGCCCGCGCCCGCGCACTGCTGGCCGAGGCGGGCTATCCGCAGGGCTTCAAGCTGACGCTCCACGGGCCAAACGACCGCTACATCAACGACGCCAAGATCGTGCAGGCGTTGGCGCAGATGTTCACGCGCATCGGCATCGACACGCGCGCCGAGGTCATGCCTTGGGCGACCTACGCCACGCGCAACCCGCGCGGCGAGTTCAGCATCTACTTCTCGGCCTGGGGCGTGAACACGGGCGAGACCTCGAACCCGCTGAAGGCCATCGTCGCGACCTACAATGCGCGCGCCGGCATGGGTGCGTCCAATGCCGGGCGCTATTCCAACGTCGAGGTGGATCGGCTGCTGCAGCAGGGCCTGAGCACCATGGACGACGCGCAGCGCAATGCGCTGCTCGCCGAGGCCAGCCGCATCGCCTTCGAGGATGTCGCCATCATCCCGCTGCATCACGAGGTCTCGGCCTGGGCTGCGCGCCGCGGCGTGACCTATGAGACGCGTAACGACCAATACACCCTCGCCATGGGCGTGGGCCGGAGCTGACGCATGACCGACGCACCCCCGACCGCCGAAGCCTCCGCCCGCGCGCGCGCCATCTACGATCTCGGCCCCACGGCGATGTTCGCCTCCAAGGCCGACCCGCGCTTCCACTACTGCCTCTATGTGCCGCCGCAGGTCGGGCGTGGCGTGAAGGTGGATCTGCTCGTCGCCGTGCATGGCACGACGCGGACCTCCTTCCTCGAATTCCGCGACGGCTTCGCGGAGTTCGGCCGCTGGAACAACGTCGCGGTGCTCTGCCCGGTCTTCCCGGTGGGCGTGCGCGGGGATGGCGCGCGGTCCGGCTACAAGTACATGGCGGAGGGCGACATCCGCTACGACCAGGTGCTGCTCGACATGATCGGCGAGGTCGCGAAGAAATACGACCAGGACTGGTCGCGCTTCGCGGTCTTCGGCTTCTCGGGTGGCGGGCATTTCGCGCATCGCATGGCGATCCTGCACCCGGACAAACTCTGGGCCGCCTGCATCGGCGCGCCGGGCTCGGTCACGCTGCTCGATCCCACGCGCGACTGGTGGGTGGGCGTCCGCGACCTGAAGCAACGCTTCGGCATCGCCTTCGATGGCGAGGCGCTGGCGAAGGTGCCGGTGCAGATGCTGGTGGGCGATGCCGATCTGGAAACCTGGGAGATCACGCACCAGCCCGGCAGCACCTATTGGATGGACGGTGCGAACGACGCGGGGCGCACGCGGCCCGAGCGGCTGAAGGCGCTCGCGGAATCCTTCCGTGCTGCCGGCGTGAATGTGCAGCTCGACCTCGTGCCGGGTGTGTCGCATGACCGGATAAAGGTGCTGGGCCGGGTGAAGGACTTCCTCGCCGGCGTGCTGGCCACGAGGCGCGGCTGACATGCCGGGCATGATCGTCGCTCCGCAGCCGGAGGCGGTGGAAGCCGGCGCGCTGGTGCTGCAGCGCGGGGGCAATGCGATCGACGCCGCCATCGCCTGCGCCTTCGTGCAGGGCGTGGTCGATCCGCTGATGTGCGGCATCGGCGGCTTCGGGTCGATGCAGGTCCACATGCCGAAGCGCGGCGTGCATCAGGTGCTGGAATTCTACGCCCGCGCGCCGCTCGCCGCGCGGCCCGACATGTGGCTCGACAAGCTGCGCGGCCAGTCGCGCGACGGCTTCGCCTTCCTGCTCGAAGGAGGGATCAGCGAACAGGGGCATCTCGCCGTCTGCACGCCCGGCAGCGTGGCCGGCTATGCGGAGGCGCTGTCGCGCTGGGGGACGCTCGACTGGGCGGATGCCATCGCGCCGGCGATCGCCGAGGCGAAGCGCGGCGTGATGGTGCGCCCGCACATGCACTGGTTCTGGTCGCAGGACCAGGGCGCGAGCGGCCAGGTCAACACCGCCGACAAGCTGCGCCTGTCGGCGACGGGGCGCGCGCTGTACTTCCGCCCCGACGGCGAGGCGAAGCGCCCAGGCGACATGCTGCACAATACGGATCTCGCACGCACGCTGGAACGCCTGGCCCGTGGCGGGCCGGACCTGTTCTACCGTGGCGTGATCGCGCAGGAAGCGGCCGCCGATTTCGCAGCCCAGGGCGGGCTGCTCGCACGGAATGATTTCGCGGAGTACCGGACCTCCCTCGCGGAGCCCATCTGGGGCAGCTATCGCGGCCATCGCATCGCGACCAACCCGCCGCCATCGAGCGGGCTGTCGATGCTGGAACTGCTGCACATCCTCGAGAATTTCGACCTCGCTGCGCTTGGCCACAACAGCGCCGTGCATGTCCGCCTGCTGGCGGAGGCGATGAAGCGCATGACCATCGACAAGGACGCGCATATGGGCGATCCGGCCTATGTCGATGTGCCGGTCGATCGGCTGACATCGAAGCAGCACGCGGCCGGCCACGCCGCCTCGATCCGCGCGGGGGAACGGGCGAGCGTGAAGCGCCTCGACCGGTCGCAGCGCGAGACCACGCATGTCTCCGTCGTCGATGCGGATGGCAATGCGGTGGCGCTGACGCATACGCTCGGCAGCCCGTCGGGCGCGATCACCGAGGGCCTCGGCTTCATCTGGAACGGCACGATGAGCCGCTTCGACCCGCGCCCCGGCCGCGCCGGATCCATCGCGCCGGGCAAGCGGCGTGCGTCCTCCGCCGCGCCGACCATCGTCTTCCGCGACGACCGGGCCAGCATCGTGATCGGCGCGCCCGGCGGGTCCTACATTGCGCCTGCCATCGCCCAGGGCATCAGCAACGTGATTGATTTCGGCATGAGCATGAGCGACGCCGTCGCCGCGCCGCGCATCATGGGCGTGTCGGATACGATCGACGTCGCCAACCGCGTGCCGCGCTTCGTGACCGACGCGCTGGAGGCCGAGGGCTACGCGGTCAAGCGCAACCCGATGAGCTTCGCCTTCGCCGCCCTGCATGGCATCCGAATCGCGGATGGGCGGCTGGCGGGTGGCGCCGACCCGCAGCGCGACGGCATGGCGCTGCTGGTGCCGTAGGTGCGGGTCATCCCGCGGGATGACCCGCAGGGGGCCCTACATGCCGAGCGCGCGGCGATACAGGTCGAGCAGCGTCTCCTGCTCCTCGACATCCGCGGGCTCCTGTTTGCGGATGCGGATGATCGCGCGGATCACCTTCACGTCGAAGCCGGCCGACTTCGCCTCGGCCATGATGTCCTTGATGTCGGAGGAGAGCGCCTTCTTCTCCTCCTCCAGCCTCTCCACACGCTCGATGATCGAGCGCAGCCGGTCGGCCGCGATGCCGCCAACCTCGGTGTCGTCCTGTTTCGCCGCCGCTGACATGTTCCGCGCCTCTGTCTGAAGGGCCGCGGGTTTAGCCTTGGGCTTCTTCGCCATCAACCTTGCCTCTCAATGCCCCGGATTGGCCGCGGCGAATTTCGCCTTCTGCTCAGGCGTCGCTTCCTTCTGATGCGTCGCCTGCCAGTCCTTGTACGGCATGCCGTACACGATCTCCCGCGCATCGGGGTCGGCCAGGGCGATGCCCTGCGCCTCCGCCGCCTCGCGGTACCAGCGGGACAGGCAGTTCCGGCAGAAGCCGGCCAGGTTCATCATGTCGATGTTCTGCACGTCGTTGCGCTCACGCAGATGCTGCACCAGGCGGCGGAAGGCCGCGGCTTCCAGCGCAATTCGGGTGGCGTCGTCCATTTCGGGAACGGGCATGGCGCGGTCTCCTGATCCTGGTCCGGGGCAAATCTGGGGCAGGCGGAGGCCCGCGCCAAGCGCAGGGCGTCGAAAATGGCACCCCGGCCCTGGCCGCCCCGGGTGTAGTCTCCCGCCGCACGTGGCGGAGACGCCGCCGCGCGGGGAGGAAGCGTCATGTCGCAAAGCGCCCGGCAGACCGCCGCCGCCTTCGATCTCGCGGCCATGAAACGAGCCCTTGAACAAAGCGACGCCGACACGATCGTCTCGCTCTACGACGACGATGCGGAGATGGAGATCATCGACCGCAACCGCCCGCCCAGCACGCCCATGCGCCTGGTCGGCCGGCCGGCCATCGAGGCCTTCTGGCGCGACGTCTGCTCCCGCGAGATGACCCATGCGGTGGGCGAGACGATCAGCGACGCGCATCGCGCCGCCTTCGTCGAGCGCTGCGCCTACCCCGATGGCTGCCACGTCGTCTCGGCCATGACGCTCGAACTGCAGGACGGGCGCATCCGCCGGCACCTGACCGTCCAGGCCTGGGACGAGGTGAGTTGCGGGTAGTCCTCTGCGTGCCGAGGACATTCGGGGCATGAGCGGATCCGCAGGCCACTGAAAGCGGGCGCCAGTGCCCCATGGGACGAAGGGCCGAACCCGCCCCGCGCGGCATTGCCTCATGCGCCGGAGCGGCGATGATGCCGCCCGATGACATCGAGGACAGGACGCATGGCCCTTGACGACGCGACGGCCCGCCGGGCGCTGCGACGCCTCTTCGACGCGGCGGTGGCGAGCGCCGACCCCCGGGTCGTGCTGGCGCGCCACCTGCCTGAGAAGCCCCGGGGCCGCGTGCTGGTGCTCGGTGCGGGAAAATCCGCCGCGGTCATGGCTGCCGCCGTCGAGGCGGCCTGGCCGGACGTGCCGCTCTCCGGCCTTGTCGTCACGCGTTATGGCCACGGCTATCCGACGACGCGGATCGAGGTGGCCGAATCCTCCCACCCCGTACCGGACGAAGCCGGGGCGCGCGCCGCGCAGCGAATGCTGGACCTCGCGGGGCAGGCCGGGCCGGGCGACCTCGTGCTGTTCCTCGTCTCCGGCGGCGGGTCGTCGCTGACCACGCTGCCGGCGCCGGGCCTGTCGCTGCCCGAGCTGATCGCGGTGAACAAGGCGCTGCTCGCCTCCGGTGCCACCATCCACGAGATGAACTGCATCCGCCGCCACCTCTCGGCCTTTTCCGGCGGGCGGCTGGCGGCGGCCGCGCATCCGGCGCGCGTCGTCACGCTGGCGATCTCCGACGTGCCTGGGGATGACCCGACGGTCATCGCCTCCGGCCCCACCGTGCCGGACCCGTCCAGCTTCGAGCAGGCGCGCGCGTTGGTCGGCCACTACCGCATGGTGCTGCCGCCGGCCGTGACCGCCCATCTGGCCGCGGCGGCCGAGGAAAGCCCCAAGCCCGGCGACCCTCTCCTCGGGGAGCCCGACTACCGCTTCATCGCCACGCCGCGCATGGCGTTGGAGGCCGCCGCGACCGAGGCCCGCGCACTCGGCCTCACCCCCCTGATCCTGGGCGACGCGCTGGAAGGCGAGGCGCGTGAGGTCGGCACAGTGCTCGCCGGCATCGCCCTGTCCGCCCACGCCCATGGCCACCCCCTGCCCGCCCCCTGCGTCCTGCTGTCCGGCGGCGAGACCACCGTCACCATCCGCGCCGAGAAGCCAGGCCGCGGCGGCCGCAACGGCGAATGCCTGCTGGGCTGCACGCTTGGCCTCGCGGCCACGCCGGGCATCTGGGCGCTGATGGGCGACACGGACGGCATTGACGGGTCGGAGGACAACGCCGGGGCCATCGCGGCGCCCGACACGTTGGCCCGCGCCCGTGCGGCAGGGCTCGACCCGCGCGCGCTGCTGGCCGGCCACGACAGCCACCGGCTGTTCTCGGGGCTGGGGGATTTGCTGGTGACGGGGCCGACCCTGACCAACGTCAATGATTTCCGGGCAATCCTCGTGACCTGAGGCATCGCCTAACTTACATATCGTAAGCAACAGAAAAGGCTCGGCAGCTGGATCTTATCCGAGGTAAGCATCGCTTATGCGCGATCCGACCCTCGAAGACCTCTTTGCCCGCCGCGGCGCCATCACCCGCATCGCGACCGAGCTCGGCATCTCCACCGCCGCCGTGTCCCAATGGCGGCGGGTGCCGGATGACCGCGTCATCGACGTCGCCCGCATCCTGGGCGTAGAGACCCGGCTGCTGCGCCCTGACCTCGCCGAACCGCCCGCCCCGAAGCCGGAAGGATACGTCCGAATGGTCGCCCGCCCCGCCCTGCGCCGCCGCCGCCGCACCAAGGTGATCGCGACGCTTGGCCCTGCCTCCTCCACCATCGAGGTGATCGAGCGCCTGTACCGCGCCGGCGCCGATGTGTTCCGGCTCAACTTCTCCCATGGCAGCCACGAGGATCACGCCGCGCGCATCGACATGATCCGCGAGGTCGAACGGCGCGTCGGCCGGCCCATCGGCATCCTCGCCGACGTCCAAGGCCCGAAGCTGCGCGTCGGCAAGTTCCAGGCGGGCCGCGTGCAGTTGCAGACCGGCCAGACCTTCCGGCTCGACCTCAACCCCACGCCCGGCGACGTCAGCCGCGTCAACCTGCCGCACAAGGAAATCATCGCCGCCGCGCAGATCGGCACCACCCTGTTGCTCGATGACGGCAAGCTGCGGCTGCGCGTCACGCGCACCCGGCCCGATCACCTGGAAACGGAAGTCGTGGTCGGTGGCCCGCTGTCCGACCGCAAGGGCGTCAACGTCCCCGATGTCGCGCTGCCCATCCCCGCGCTGACCGAGAAGGACCGCGCGGACCTCGATTTCGTGCTGCCGCTCGGCATCGAATACATCGGCCTGTCCTTCGTGCAACGCCCCGAGGACGTCGCCGAGACCAAGCGCATCGCCGATGGCCGCGCCTGGGTCATGGTGAAGATGGAAAAGCCCCAGGCGGTCGAGAACCTCGACGGCATCCTGGCCCTGACCGATTGCGTGATGGTCGCGCGCGGCGACCTCGGCGTCGAACTGCCGCCCGAGGAGGTTCCCCTCGTCCAGAAGCGGATCGTCCGCGCCGCGCGCGCACTCGGCAAGCCCGTGGTCGTCGCGACGCAGATGCTGGAATCGATGATCACCGCGCCGAGCCCGACGCGCGCCGAGGTCTCCGATGTCGGTACCGCGGTCTTCGACGGGGCGGATGCGGTGATGCTGTCCGCCGAGACCGCTGCCGGCCAATACCCCTACGAGGCGGTCAACATGATGGACCGCATCGTCGCCCGCGTGGAACAGGACCCCGACTGGCGGCGCATCACCGACGCATCCCGCCCCACCCCCGAACGCACCAGCGCCGGCGCGATCGCCACCGCCGCCCGCCAGGTGGCCGAGACGATGGAAGCCGAGGTGATCGCCACCTTCTCCTCCACCGGATCGACCACGCTGCGCGTCGCCCGCGAGCGGCCGAACTGCCCGATCCTGGGCCTGACCGCGTCGCCCGAGACAGCACGCCGCATGGCGGTGATCTGGGGGGTGCACTCGCTGGAGGTCAGCGAGATCCACTCCATGACCGAGATGGTCGCCCGCGCGGTGAAGGCCGCACAGACCGAAGGCTTCGCCAAGACCGGGGATGAAGTGGTGGTGACGGCCGGCGTGCCGTTCGGCACACCAGGGACGACGAACGCACTGCGGGTTGCGATCGTGAAGTGATGGCGCGTTGAGACGCAGGGGCTCTGCCCCTGCACCCAGGCAGGAAACTCTGTTTCCTGCACCTTCGGATTGTCAGGCTGTCGTTCCGGCGGCGCTGCGGCGCCCATGCATCAGCAAGGCGCCATACGCGGGGGGGGGCTCTACCGCCTCGCCCCAAAGCAAACCGCGATCAGGTGCACGCACCTGATCGCGGAAAGACGCTCGCAGAAATTATGATTCAGCCGTCAAGACAGGCGCACCCTACGGCGCGCCGCCATTCAGCCGCGCGCTGCTGGAACCGGAGCCGGCGGCGGCGCTGCCTGAACCGGCGCCGGCGGCGGCGGCTGCTGCGCGCACGCCCCGAGGAGCGCGACGGGGACCAGGATGGTCATCACGGCCACCAGCTTCGAAGGGACGCTCATCTGATTCTCCATAATTCGATGGCTCATGGACACAGCATGATTGAAGGGCAATTCTTGGTGCGAAGTCAAACTATCAGTTGCGTGAGTCCGCTATCTTCAAGGAGTCGCACTATTGGGCGCGCTGCGATGCAGGATCGGTCCTGATCAGGACGAGCAAATGACCACCGATCCGCTTCAGGTATCGCGACGCAGGACCGTGGCGCGCGCCCCGCTCGCGCTGGCTGCGGCATGCGCCCTCGCCGCCTGTGGCACCACGCCGAAGCGCGAGGCGATCACCCGGCCAACCTCGCAACCCCGCCCCAACCCCGGCAACGCCGGTGGCGACCCGTCCGAATTCGTCGTCGGCGGCCAGCAACTGAATGCCGAGCTGCTGCGACGCTTTTACGCGCCCCACGGTTTCCGCGCCGTCTGGACAAGGCGGCCCGACCAGGCGGATGCCCTGGTGAACCTGGTGCTGCGCGCCGCCGACCACGGGCTGGACCCGGAGCTGTTCCACGCCAGCCTGCTGCGCCGCCGCGCCACCTTCCCGGCGCTGCGCCGCGACATGCTGCTGTCCGACGCCTTCATGGCCTATGCCGGCGCGCTGTCCTCCGGCGCCGTGCCGGTCGAACGCCGCCGGGACGGGGAGACGCTGACACCCGAACCGGTCGATGTCGCCGACACGCTCAATGCAGCAATCGATAGCCCCGACGCGGTGGCGGCGATCGAGGCGCTGGCACCGGCCACGCCGACCTACCGCGCGCTGCGCGACGCGCTGCGGCGAACCCGCCCCATCATCCCCATACGCGCGATCGCCCAGGCGTTTCGCATGCGCCAGCTTGCGATCAACCTCGATCGCCAGATCGCGGTCAATCTTGAACGCCAACGCTGGCTGCCGCGGCCGCTGCCGGCGGACCGCGTCTGGGTCAATGTCGCCGACCAGCGGCTGGATCTCTATCGCGCGGACCGCCCGGTTTTCTCGACGCGGATCATCGTCGGCGACGACGCGCCGCGCAATCAGAGCCCCGAATTCCGCACCAGCATCGAGGCCAGCTTCTTCAACCCGCCCTGGGTCATCCCGCGCGACATCGTGACCGCGGAAATCCTGCCGCGGCTCGACCGCGACCCGGACTACCTGGCGCGGAACAACATGGTCCTGCGCGACAATGGGGAGGTCGAGCAACTGCCGGGGCCGACCGCGGGGCTCGGGCAGATCATGTTCGACATGCCGAACCGCTTCGACGTGTACCTGCACGACACGCCCGACAGGCACCTGTTCAACCGCGGCAACCGCCGCATCAGCCACGGCTGCATCCGCGTGCAGAACCCGCTCGAGCTCGCCGCCCTGCTGATGCAGCAGCCGATCGACGCGATCAACCAGGGCATCGCGATGGGCAGCACCACCCGCAACAACCTGCCGGCGCCGGTGCCGGTCTTCGTGACCTACCAGACCGCCTTCACGGGTGCCGCCGGAGCGCTGGAGTTCCGCCCGGACTTCTACAACCGCGACGGTGATATCTGGCGGCAGTTGCAGAGGCGGGCGTGAAGGCGCGGTGAGACGCGGGGGCCCTGCCCCTGCACCCCGGCAGGAAACTCAGTTTCCTGTACCTTCGATCTGTTGGGCTGTGGCGTGGGCGAGACGGCGGCGCCCAGCCTCCATGTAGAATCCGTTAGACGTCTCGATTCCGTTCGACGTCGCCGCCGCACCGGATCATTCTCCGTGCGCACCATTCCACGCACGTGGCCTCAATGTCGCGGAGCATCAGAACAATGGTCGTGAATTCCACATCGCGGCGAAGCTTCGCCGCGGCGCTGGCGGCCGTGCCGTTGGTGCCAGGCCTGCTTGGAGCCCCCCGCGCGGCGGCGCAGGGTTCGGGCGCCACGGGCGAAGCCAGGTTCTCCTTCGTCGCCTACGGCGACTCTCGACCGATGATGTACCTGCCCTACCGCAACGGCCAACCCGAGGTCACACAACTGCTGACCGAGATGTTCGGATTGGTGCTGCCTGAGAGGGTCGCCGAAGCCGTGGTGCGGCGAGACGTGCGAACGACCTTCGACCCCGCCACCGGCGAGCTGATCCAGATCGTCATGCCCTTCGAAACCCGAAGCGAGGTCATGACGCTGACCTTCCATCAGGGCTGGGTCACCGAAGCCTCGGTCGAGGACAGGCGCCTGCTGCCCGGCGTGCACCGGACGATCTTCCGCCTTCAGGGCGGCGATTGGGTCACGCGCGAGCTCGTCAGGGATATCCGCAGCGGGCGTGCCAGATTCGCGATCAACGCCGGCGACGTCGTCTGGTGGGGAAACCAGGGTCGCACAGTGACGGAAAGCCCCTACTGGAGGCGCATCAACGACACCTTGCTGGCGCAACTGCCGCCCCCGGATGCCGAGATGCGCGCAGCCGGCCTCGAAGGGCGCTGGTTCATCGGCGTGGGCAATCACGAGGTCTGGGGCGATCCCAGGATCGACGGCGTGCTGTCGGCCGTGCCGTATTTGCGGCCGCTTGGCGTGACGCCCGACCGCCTGATCTACAAGTTCGACTTCAAGGACTCCCGCTTCATCTTCCTCTGGAGCGGCAAGTACGATTATCGCTCGCCCTCGCAGTGGGATGCCGATCGGCCGATCTATGCCGAGCAGATGCAGCAGATGCGGCAATGGCTGGACGATGCCAAGGCACAGGGACTGCGCAGGGCTTTCATCACCTTCCACAACCCTGTCTTCGCGCGGTCGGGCATGGGCGCCATTCCCGCTGCGGACAATCCGCACCGTGTGATCGCGTCCTACGCACGGGACATGGAAGTCATCGTCTTCAACGGACACGTCCACACGACCGAGATCTACGACGTGGACGGCGTGAAGTACCTGCTGCTGGGCGGCGGTGGTGCCGAGCAGGATCCGATCTTGCCGGGCCGCACGGCCATCAGGGTGCCGGCGGACTACCCGCCAGACCTCTACTGGCGGGGCCAGCCGCCCAAGGAGGAGTACAATTACTGCCTGGTCGACGTCGAACCGGGCCAGAGAACCAAATTCACGCTGAACCGCTTCCGCCCCTGGTCGTCCGAGCCCTTCGGTACGGTTGAGCTGTTTACGTGATCGAGCGGGATCTGCGCCCCAGGTGAGCGCGTGGCGACAGCACTCCTGATCGTTCACGGTCTGGTGGCGGTCGCGCTGCTCGGCGCGATCACCCACCAGGCCTTGGCGGCATGGGCGTCGGCGGGCGCACGACCTGTCACATTCTTCGGCCGCTTCCGCACCGTGCCGCCCGCGCACTTCGCCAACGCGGTCGTGGTTCTCTACCTGCTGTCCGCCCTGCTGGGCGCGATCGTGTACCTGTACTTCCGTGTCGACATCAGGCCCGACATGGAGCGCGCCGCGCAGTGGACCGCCCTCGGCCTCTTCGACCTCAAGGAGCATTTCATCTCGATCGGGCTGGCATTGCTGCCGGCCTACTGGCTGTGCTGGCGGCGGCCCAGGCCGGATGATCCCGACCTGACGCGTCGCGCGCTGACGGCAATCCTTGCCTTCACCGTCTGGTGGGGGTTCCTGATCGGGCATGTGGTGAACAACATCATGGGCTTCAGGCCGTGACGTCCGCACCCTGGGTCCGGCGCTTCGCCTTCGCGTGCGGGATCGCGTTCGGCCCCATCTACGTGCTCGCGCTCAAATTCGATCTCGCGCTCTTCACGGTCTTTCCCTCGCTCGGAATCGTACTGGCTGGCACGCACCGTCCACGCGATGTCGTCGCCCCTTCCATGTCGTTCCTTGCCCCGGCGATGTACTGGTACGGCTGGACCGCAACGGCCGCGCTCGGCGCGATGCTGTTCGGCTTGGTCGCGGCATGCTGGCCAGGCGGATTGGGGCGGCGCTTCTGGTCGGCCTGCCTCTGGATCGTGCCCATCGTTGCCATGGCCGCTTGCGTTTACCTGACGATGCCTTGGTTTCGGCTCTAGCAACCCATTCGGCCAGCGAGGGCCGCTCCGCCGAGGCAGCACGCCGCATGGCGGTGATCTGCGGGTGCACTCGCTGGAGGTCAGCGAAATCCACTCCGTGACCGAGATGGTTGCCCGCGCGGTGAAGGCGGCGCGAACCGAAGGTTTCGCCAAGACGGGAGCCGAGGTGCTGGTGACGGCCGGCGTGCCGTTCGAAAGGCCAGCGGCGACGAAGGCGCTGCGGGTGGCGGTGGTGAAGTGAAGGGGCGGGTTGCGCCGGTTGCGAGCGCGCAAGACGCAGGGGCTCTGCCTCTGCACCACGGCAGGAAACTCAGTTTCCTGCACCTTCGGTTTGTTAATCTGCCGTACGGGTCGGACGGTAGGGCCCATCCCTGTTTTGGTTCGAAGTGGTCGAACAGAGATTCCGCTTTGCGCCCAGATCCGCCATGCGACGCACATTGACCGAGCACTGGAAGCTGCAGTTCTGCCTTTGGCCATCGACAGGAGCTCAACCCGGTCCCGGCCGGCTCATCAGCCCCGACATGCAAGGTCCCACATTGGGGCATTTTTCATTGCAAATTCGTGTCGAGATGGACGTCGGCGCATTTTCATAGTACCCATTCCGCGGCTTGGTTTGCGGCAAGGGTCGTGAAGGTAACTCGCGCTGCGCTTTTTGCTGGCAAGCACGGTTAAGGGCTTGGGATCGGGGCACCGCCATGGCAGACGCTCGACCGCCAGGCCTTGGCATCACGGCGAAGCTGGTTCTGGTTCTCGCCGCCATCCTGATTGTCGTCGGCATCGTCTGGCACGGCATCACCGTCGCGACCTTCCAGCGCATCTGGCACGACATGGTCGAGCGCCCCGACGGGCCGATTTCCTTCCGCTTCATCCTGCAGCCAGCCATGGCCGCGCTCGCCGGCCTGCGCCAGGGGCTGCAGGACGCGCGTGCCGGGCACACCCCCTACTTCTCCTCGATGCTCCGCGAACGGCACAACCGCGTCGCGCATCTCCGCGAAGGCCTGAACTCGACGGCGCGCATCGTCCTGCTCGGCATCGTCATGGACATGGTCTACCAGGCGCTCGTCCTGAAAACCTTCTACCCGAACGAGGCGGTCATCATCGCCCTGATGCTCGCCGTCCTTCCCTATGTGGTGGTGCGCGGCCTGACGGGCCGCATCGCCCGCCGCTGGATCGCCCCCACCTCCGGACCGACCACCCCCTAGCCGTTGTCCAACCGTTCATCCGAAGGACATCCCCCGTGACCGAATCTGAGCACAGCGCCGCCGGCCGGTTCGACGTCCGGGTGACGTCGGACAGTCACTTCGCCTGGATCCGCACGCGCCTCGCTCTCGAGCGCACCATGCTGTCCTGGGTCCGCACCGCCGTGTCGCTGATCGGCTTCGGCTTCGCCATCGTCCAGTTCCTCGAACACTTCCAGCATCTGCCGGGAGTCCAGCCCGCCGCGCACCCGGAGGCCCCGCGCTACCTCGGCCTGGCGCTGATCGCCGCCGGCATCGGCTCGCTGCTCGTCTCCCTGTGGCAGTACTGGTGGACCATCCGCTACCTCCGCAGCGGTTCCTACGCCGCCATCGCCGGCATGACGAAGGAGGGGAAGCACTCCCCCCTCGCTGCCGTCGCGATCCTGCTCACCGGCATCGGCCTCTTCGCCTTCATGGCCGTTCTGCTGCGCATGGTCTGACGTCGACGCCGGACCAACCGGCGCGACGAGTAATCCCCGCCCGGGACCCAACAACGGAGACTCTCATGGCTGGAACGCGCAAGCCCAACATCCTCATCCTGTGGGGCGACGACATCGGCTGGTGGAACATCAGCTACAACAATCGCGGCCAGATGGGTTACTGGACCCCCAACATCGACCGCATTGGCAAGGAAGGCTGCACCTTCACCGACTACTACGGCCAGCAGAGCTGCACCGCCGGCCGCGCCGCCTTCATCACCGGCCAGAACCCCATCCGCACCGGCATGACCAAGGTCGGCATGCCCGGCTCCGACCTCGGCCTGCGCGCCGAGGACCCCACCATCGCCGTCCTGCTCAAGCCGCTCGGCTACACCACCGGCCAGTTCGGCAAGAACCACCTCGGCGACCGCGACGAATTCCTGCCCACCATGCACGGCTTCGACGAGTTCTTCGGCAACCTCTACCACCTCAACGCCGAGGAAGAGCCCGAAGACCCCGACTACCCTCGCGATCCCGCCTTCAAGAAGCGCTTCGGCCCTCGCGGCGTCCTGCATTGCAAGTCGGACGGCAAGGGCGGCCAGACCATCGAGGACACCGGCCCGCTAACCAAGAAGCGGATGGAAACCATCGACGAGGAAGTCACCGAAAAGGCCCTCGCCTTCATCGACAAGGCCCACGCGGACGGCAAGCCCTTCTTCCTGTGGTACAACACCACCGGCATGCACTTCCGTACCCACTGCGCGGCCAAGCACAAGGGCAAGAGCAACGGCCAGGGCGACTACAACGACGTCATGGTCGCCCATGACGAGAACATCGGCACCATGCTCGCGAAGCTCGACGAGCTCGGCATCGCCGACGACACCATCGTCATGTACTCGACCGACAACGGCCCGCACTACAACAGCTGGCCCGACGCCGGCATCACCCCCTTCCGCAGCGAGAAGAACACGAATTGGGAAGGCGGCTGGCGGGTGCCGATCTTCGTGCGCTGGCCGGGCACCATCAAGCCAGGCTCCGTCTACAACGGCGTCGCCTCGCATCAGGATTGGCTGCCGACCTTCCTCGCCGCCGCAGGCGAACCGGACATCTCCGCCAAGCTGCTGGAAGGCCACGCCGCCGGCGACCGCACCTACAAGGTCCATATCGACGGCTTCAACCTGATGCCCTACCTCGCGGGCGAGGTGAAGGAGAGCCCCCGCCACAGCTTCTTCTACATCAGCGACGACGGCGACATCCTGGCGCTGCGCATGGGCGATTGGAAACTGGTGCTGATGGAACAGCGGGCGAAGCAGCTCATGTGCTGGTTCGAACCCTTCGTGAAGCTGCGCGCACCGAAGATGTTCAACCTGCGCCGCGACCCGTTCGAGCGCGCCGACGAAAGCTCGAACACCTACTGGGACTGGGTGATTTCCCACGCCTATCTGATCTACGAAATGCAGGCGATCGTCGCCGGCCAGATCACCGCCTTCAAGCAATTCCCACCGCGCCAGAAACCCGCGGCCTTCAACCTCGACGAAGTGCTGCGGCACCTCCAGGACGCGGCGGGGAGCCACTCACACTAAGTCGGCTTGGATCGCGCCACCTCGTTGATGGGCGAGATCGGGCGGATGGGCCGCACGAGAACCGTGCGGCCCGATGACCCTCGCGGCAGCCCATTGGTGGCCGAAAGCGGACAGGAAGTTCGCGGCGGACACCATCGTATTGGTGCCGGGAGCCAGCTTGCTGGGCTGGGGCCGCTTCGGCCTTCCGCGCGCTCCAAAGCTGCCAGTCGGCTTTCGGCCAAATGTTGTCGGTCCGCCCTGCGCCCGATGCGGACGTACAGCATGTGCCGTTGCGAAGCTCGTCTCATGCAAATTGACAAAGTTATGAGCCCGATGCGCGGCGCGACACGTCCGCGGGCGCCGTGCCGAAGCGGCGCCGGAAAGCCACTGCAAACCGCGCAGCGTTGGTGAAGCCGTAGCGACGCGCGACCGCAGCGACCGAGCCACCGGCCGCACCATGGGCGAGCTCCTCACGCACCCGCTCCAGCCGGATCGCATGTAACGCCCCCAGCGGCGTCGTACCGCGAAAACGCTGGAACACGCTGCCCAAGGTCCGAAGGCTGCATCCGGCCGCGGCAGCGACATGCGTGATGCGGATGGGCTCCGCGCAGTTGGCACGCATGAAATCCTCCGCCCGCCGCACATAGGTAGGAACGGCACCATCCATTCTGGCGTCCAGTTGTTCGGAATAATTGTGCGGCAAGGCTCGCAGGGCCAGCGTGACCAGAAAGTCGGTCATTGAGGCGAGCGCGACGGCGTTGCCGGCCACTCCGCCCGATTGCCGGAACTCATGCATCACGCCATCGAGCTGGCGCTTCAGGCTCGCCGCCAGGCCTCCGCTCCAATCGCCCTGCGGCCTGAATTCGAGAGGCTTGCGAAGGCGCGCGTCGAGCATGTGCTCCAGCACCTTCTCAACCTCCCGGACTCTGACGAAGACGTTCCCCCGGGCGCTGTCATCGCCGATCAGCAGCCGTGTCCGGGGGCCGGGGCGATATACCAGGCCCTGGCTTTCCGACCCGGTCACCGGAACGCCGTCCTGGATCAGGGTGAAAGCCCCACGCAGCGGCATGGTGACGCAGAACAGATCGCCCTCTTCCCCGTCGACATTGACCTCCGTCGCGAAACAGCTGTCGCCGAAACTCACCAGGATCGAGCCCGCAGCGCGGGTCGCCATGCCGAAGATCGGTCGATCGAAGCGCATCCGCCACAATGCCCGTTCGCGCAGCCGGTACTTGTAGAGGCGGCCGGATACGGGAAAGCGTTCGCTGACGCGCGAGCTCGTATCCAGTTCCGAGGGATCGCTGACACGAAAGACGTCGAAGCCTGGCAGTCTCTCAGGTTCGATCTGGTGCTCGCGGAAGGGCATGGCTCCCACTTCCCATCTGCTTCTCGGAGCCGTGCGACGCCACTCTGCGGCGCGACCGCGGACGGTTTCGGCAGAACTTATACACAATTTGCAGCGATGATACCGGGTTTCTCACAGACCCGTCATCGGCCCGTATCCCGACGCCAGGCGCCCGACGCATAAACGGTGACACGACCGCATCGATCCAACTGTGGGCGCCACAGTGGGTGTCGCTTCGCGGAATGGTGCCCTGATCGAATACCGGAAGGGATGTTCGGCAATGACCCGCGCCGACGGCTGGCCGCGCCACGGCCACGACATGCGCGACGCCTGCCCACCCGGGCACGCTGTCATGACGACTTGGTTCGATCGGCTAAGGCCTATCGTGACGCTGATCGACGCCGCGCGGGAAGCCGGGCAGGCCATCGCTCATGTGGTCGTCGCCGCCGCCCTCGCGACCATGCTCATCCTGCCTGGCCCCGGCCTCGCGGATGGGCCTGACGCTCTCCGCAATGTAGGGCTGCTATGGCTGCCCGATGCGGGTGCACCACCCGCGCATTCGGCCTTGGTCATTGCGCTGTACGACACGACGGGCATCGACCCGCGCGGCTGGCACTACGCCGAACAGCTTACGGCGGCCGGCATCGCGGTGCTCCATCTGGACCTCCAGGACACCTCGGCCGAAGACGGAGGTCCTGCTGCGGGCGTAGATGAACCTGCCGCCGCGCTGGCGCGCCTGCGGATGGTGATCGACATCCTTGCCGAAGATCCGCGCTTCGCCGACGCGGCGATCGGCCTCATTGCGTTCGGTGCCGCAGGACAGGTGGCGACGCTGGCTGCTGCGGAGCCGGGCCTCGGCAACCACATTGCCGCGCTGGTTCTGCTCTATCCGGGCTGCGCCACGGTCGCGACGGAAGGCCACGGGCCGCGAGCACCAATCCTGCTACTGCATGGCGACGCGGATCCGGCCAATGCGCCCGCCGACTGCACCGGCCTGGCGGCCCGCCTCGCCCGCACCGCGCCGGTCCGCCGCGTGCAGTATGCCGGCGCCGGCTATGCCTGGGACCTAGCGCCGTCCGGCCAATACGAGGTGCCCAGCCTGCCCTGGCCAGGCCAGCCCGGCCGGCGGCTCGGAGTGCGCTACTGGCCGGAAGGTGCGGCGCTTTCGGCCACTCAAACCGCGAGCTTCTTCGCTTCCGCCTTCGCGGCGCAGCGGCGGTGACCCCGGGTGAGCGGCGCACACCCGGCGAGGCGCGTTGGAGTTCGCCGCGGTCAAGCCAGTTCCCCGCGCTGCGCGGGGCCATGACGTCGAGATCACGACAGGAGGAACCCCAGGATGAGGCCCCACTTCATCGCGATGGCGCTTGCCATTGGTTTCGCCGTTCGTCCGGCCACCGCTTATGAATTCACGACCTTCGAGGCCCTCGACGTCGTCATGCCGGCAGCGCCGCGATGCCATGCGCCTGCGCTGTTGAGCCTGCCGCCGGCTTGGAGTCTCGGCGACGGGGCGGTGGTTCTGCTGATGCCGGAACCGATGCACGATGCCACGCGCGACCAGCTCGTGGCGGCGCTGCTCGCTGAACGCGCGGCTGTGCTGGAATTCGTGCCGCCGTCCTGCGAGTCCATCCAGACAGGACACGATACCATCATGGCTGCTGCGGTTGGTGCACTCGACGCCATGACCGTCACGATAGGCGCGGGGCCAGTTGTGGTGATCGGCTACGGCCGCGGTGGCGCGGCGGTGCTGGACGTCGTCGGGGAACCGGCCACCAGCCTGCTCGGCGCGAATGGTCCGCGTTACGTCGCGGCGATCACGCTTGGCAACGGAGCGCCGGCCTTTGTGGTCGGTTCGCCATTGCTCGAGGAGCGTCAGGTACCAATGCGGCTCGCGGCGCTCTGCAACGCGCTTGCGTTCTCGGCGGGCGGCATGGGTGCGACGCCGGACCGTGACGCGCCGGTCATGGCCGCGGAAGGCTGCCGGGTTGCGATGGCCAGTGATGCTCGACCGCTGCCGCGACAGCAAGCCGGGCGATGAACATCGATTGAAGACCTCGCTTCCTGATTTCTTTGGCAAGCTTCCTTGAAGCGCTCCGGCAGCGTTCGGCCAAAGCCGACGCGTGACACGTAAGCGATTCGCCAATATAGGAAAATATTGCTTTTCTTACTGCAATGTGCATACACTGGCTCATGCACCCCCACCCCCTCACCCCCACCCAATTCCTCGCCCTCCTCCCCCACATCCTCCCCGCCTCCCCCGCCGGCCGCCAGATCGGCGACCTCCGCGGTCGCATGAACGCCATATTCCACCTGGCCTGCACCACTGCCCCCTGGCGCTGCCTCCCGCCCGAACACGGCAAACCCGACACTGTCTCCCGCTACTTTCGTCGCCTGACGCATGCCGGCGTGTGGGAGAAACTCCTCCGCGCCATCAAGGACAACGATCCCAAACACCCGCTTAACGAGATCGCACCCCTTATCTTCCGCGCCTGCCGCCGCGCCGTCCGGCTCCGCGGCCTCCGCTTCATCGTCCTCATCCGCCGGCTGGGCTTCCTCGCCGCGCTGAACGGGCCGCCGAACAAGCTCCCCAACCCCGATTTGTCCGAAAAGCTCAGGCGCATGGGCCTGCCCAGCCCGCCGAAACAGACGCGGCACTTCGCCGCCTATCTCGGCTACATCAAGGCCCTGAAGCACCTCCACCGCATGGCCGGCGGCATCAAGTACATCCCGCGACGACTGCGCCTCGGCTGGTCGTGATGCCGTGCTCAGGCGGCGACTACATTCTCCGGCCTCTGCCCCGCGAAGAAGGCGGCCAGCGCATCCAGCATCAGCTGCTGCTGCACCCGCTGCGCCAGGGTCGTGAAGGCCGCGACATGCGGCGTCAGCACCGCATTCGGCACCGCGAGCAGCCGCTCCGGGATCTTCGGCTCATGCTCGAACACGTCGAGCCCCGCGGCGTGGATCACCCCCTGCTCCAGGGCTTCGACCAGCGCGGCCTCGTCGATCACCGACCCGCGCGCGATGTTCACCACCACGCCCTTCTTCCCCAACGCCGCCAGCACATCGGCATTCACCGCATGCTGCGTCTCGGCACTCGCGCGCACCGCCACCACCAGCACGTCGCACCATTCGGCCAGGGAGAGCAGCGTCGGGTGATACGCATAGGCCACGCCCGGCTTCGGCGCGCGGCCGTGGTAGCCGATCTCCATCTCGAAGGCCGCCGCGCGCGCCGCGATCTTCATCCCGATCGAACCGAGCCCGTACACACCCATGCGCCGTCCCGCGAGGCCCGGCACCAGCCCCATGCTGTCTATGCTGCGCCACTTGCCCGCGCGCAGCAGGCGCTCGCCCTTGCCCATGTCGCGCGCGGCGGCCAGCACCAGGCCCATCGCGAACTCCGCGACGGAGGTTGCGTTCGCATCCCGCGCATGGGTGACCATGATGCCGCGCCGCGCGGCCTCGGCCAGGTCCACCCCTTCGAACCCCGTGCCGTAGCAGGCGATCAGGCCGAGGTCCGGCAGCGCATCCATCATCGCCGCGTCGTTGCGATGGCCGCCGATGGTGATCAGTGCGCGGGCGCCGCGCGCCGCCTCGGGGATCGCCGCCGGGATGACCGGCGCGAAGGGGCCGTGCACGTCATACAGCGTGGACAGCCGATCACGCAGCCGCGTGGCGAGTGGCATGGCGAGCAGGATGGGCGGGGACATGGCGGGACACTCCAAGGCTTGCGGCGTGTCTCTCCCCTGCCCGCATCGGACCACGCCGCGCGCGGTATCTCAACCCCGCCCGCGCGCAGCCTTCTCGCCCGCCAGCAGCGCGCGCTTGCGCTCCACCCCCCAGCGATAGCCGGTCAGGTCGCCATCCTTGCCGATCACGCGATGGCAGGGCACCGCGAGCGACACCTTGTTCTGCGCGCAGGCCCGCGCGACGGCACGCGTCGCCCGCGGCATGCCCATCTCGGCGGCAAGCCCGGCATAGGTGCGCGTCTCCCCGAGCGGGATGGCCCGCAGTGCTTCCCACACCTGGCGCTGGAAGGCCGTGCCCCGCAGGTCGAGTGGCAGGTCGAGCGCGGCCTTGGGTTCGGCGATGAAGGCGACGACCGTGCGCATCGCCTCGGCCAGGTCATCGGGCGCGTCTTCAATGGCGGCGCGGGGGAAGCGGTGCATCACGTCCCCGCGCAGGCCGGCTTCGTCCTCGCCGAAGCCGATGAAGCAGATGCCGGCCTCCGTGGCGCCGATCATCAGCGGGCCGAGCACGCTGTCGGCGAGTGCGACGCGGATCACCTCCCCCGCGCCACCGCGCCGCGCGGCACCCGGCGTCATGCCGAGCACGCGGCCGGGGTCTTCATAGACACGGCTCTCACTGCCGAAGCCGGCCTCGGCCACGGCATCGGCAACGCGCGCGCCATCGGCCAGCGCGGCCGACAGGCGCCGCGCCCGCACGCTCTCGGCATAGGATCGCGGCGTGACGCCGGTGATGTCGCGGAACAGCCGCAGGAAGTGATGCCGCGCATAGCCGGCGCGGTCGGCCAGTGCTGCGAGGGAGGGGATGGTCTCGGCTGCCTCGATCATGGCGCAGGCGGCGCGGATCGCCGCGGCGTGGATCGCGGCGCGGTCGCCCTTCGGGTCGCATCGCTTGCAGGCGCGGAAGCCTTCGGCCTCGGCGGCCGTGGCGTCGGCGAAGAAGCGCGTGTTCCGGCGCAGCGGCGGGCGCGATGGGCAGCCCGGCCTGCAGAACACCCCCTGCGTTGTGACGGCGTAGAGAAACGGGCCGCTCGCCGGTTCGGGGTCGCGGGCCAGCACGGCCGCCCAGCGGGCGGCGTCGGGATCGGTCGGGATGCGGGTGTCATCGGGCATGGGAAAGCCATGACATGGGGTGACAAGGGACAGCCATCCGCCGGTTGCGCCGGCAAGCGCACGGCCGACGGTAGCGCGCTTTCAGGTCGCGTCGCCTTCCGCCTTGCGGCGCAGCTCGCGCAGGCGTTCGGCGCCGCCGCGCAGCTTGGGGTGCACCGCCAGCGCGGCCTCCATGCTGCGCAGCGCAGCGCGGGCGTCGCCGCGTTCCTCCTGCAGCATGGACAGGGTGAGGAGGGCGCCGAAGTGCCGTGGCTCGAGCCGAAGCGCCTCCTGCAGGTCGCGCGCGGCGGCGGCCGGATCGCCCATCGCGGCGTAGGCCTGGGCGCGCTGGTGCCAGGCCTCGGCGCTGTTGGGGCTCAGGATCAGGGCGGCGTCGAAGTCTTCCAGCGCCTCGTCATTCGTGCGGGCGGCGAGGTTGCGGGCGCCGCGCCGCAGCAGCAGCACCGCGGCCGGCGAAGCACCCTCGATCCAGATGGCCCGGATGCGGTTCTCGATCATCATCGCCGACGGCTCGTCCAGGGCGGTCCGCAGGTTTTCGAACAGGGTGTCGAGCTCAGCGCGTCGGCTTTCCTGCTGGCGGTTCGGCGCAGGCTGCGCCGCCGCCAGGCCGGGCAGGATCAGCAGCGGCAGGGCGATCAGGGCGGCGCGCATGGGGCCATGCTCGGCCCTCGCGGCACGGCGGGGCAAGCGCCGCGTCTTCACGCCGCCGCTCGCACCCGGGCGATCGCCGCGGGTTCCGGGCCGCCGGCCATCCAGTCCAGCAATTCGACCGTGTGGACCGCCGGGATGGCACCGTCGCCGAGCTGCGTCAGGCAGCCGATATTGCCCGAGGCGATCACCGCCGCCCCGGTGCGCGCGATGTTGGCCTGCTTGCGCGCCTTGAGCTGCCCGGCGATCTCCGGCTGCATCAGGTTGTATGTGCCCGCGGACCCACAGCAGATGTGGCCTTCCGCCGGTTCCTTCACGGTGAAGCCGGCCGCCTTCAGCAGCGCCTTGGGCTCGTTGGTGATCTTCTGCCCGTGTTGCAGCGAGCAGGCGGCATGATAGGCAACGGTCAGTCCCGGCGCTGGCCGCGTCGGGGCATAGGCGAAGCGGGTCAGCACCTCGCTGATGTCGGCGGCGAGTGCCGCGACCTTGGCTGCGGCCTCGCGCTCCGGTTCCTCGCGGAACATGTGGCCGTAGTCCTTGAGCGTGGTGCCGCAGCCCGAGGCGTTGACCACGATGGCATCCAGCCCGTCCCCGGCCATCTCCCGGCTCCAGGCCGCGATGTTGGCGCGGGCGAGGCGCATTGCCGGGTCGTGGCGGCCCATGTGGTGGTCCAGCGCGCCGCAGCAGCCCTGGTCCCTCGTCACCACCACCTCGATGCCCATGCGCGTCAGCAGGCGGATCGTCGCCTCGTTGATCGACGGTGCCAGCACCTGCTGCGCGCAACCCGTCAGCAGCCCGACACGGGCACGGCGCGGACCGATCGCCGGATGCACGCGGGGGCGCTCGACATCGGATGGCGCGGGCACCGAGGCCGGGGCGAGCCGCAGCATGGCACGCAGCCGCTCCGCCGTGGCCGACTGGCCCGGGACCAGCCGCGCGAAGGGCCGCGCGAACCAGGCCCCGGCCAGCGCAAGCCGGAAGCGCGAAGGATACGGCAGCACGAAGGACAGCACGCGGCGCAGCGCACGGTCCGGCCAGGGCCTTGTGTAGGTGCGCTCGATATAGGTCCGCGCGTGGTCGACCAGGTGCATGTAGTTCACGCCCGAGGGGCAGGTCGTCATGCAGGACAGGCAGGACAGGCAGCGATCGACGTGGCGGACCACTTGCTCCGTCGCCGGCTGGTCGCCTTCCAGCATGTCCTTGATCAGGTAGATGCGCCCCCGCGGGGAATCGAGCTCGTCGCCCAGCAGCAGGAAGGTCGGGCAGGTCGCCGTGCACATGCCGCAATGCACGCAGGTGCGCAGGATGCGGTTGCTTTCCGCCGTGTCGGGATCGGCCAGTTGCGCGGGCGAGAAATTCGTCTGCATGCCGTCAATCTAGGACCGCGCGGCCCGTCCTGCCAGCAGCGCGGGCACATGGACGGCCCGGGCCGCGGCCCCCTATCGTCCGACCAGGACCAAGAGGGAATCGCCGCATGCTGTCCGAGGCCGTCGTCGAGCTCGCCAGCCACAGCGTGGCGCTGTTCGCGCTGGCGCTGCTCCTCTTCCAGGTGCTGGCGAAGGAGGTCGGCTACGTCTTTGGCCGCCGCCGTGCCCAACGGGAGGACGGCGCGGGCGAAGGCGTTGGCGTGGTGGTCAGTGGCATGCTGGGCATGCTCGCCTTCGTGCTCGCCCTGACGCTGTCCTTTGCCAATACCCGTTTCCAGGAGCGGCGGCAGGGCACGCTCGACGAGGCCAATGCCATCGGCACGGCTTGGCTGCAGGCGCAGGCGATCGGGCATCCGCGCGGCGCCGAGGTGGCGCGCCTGCTCGAGGACTACGCGGTTCAGCGGCGGGATTTCGTGCGGGCCGGCCGCCTCGATACCGCCGTGGAACGGACGACGCAGCGGTCCAACGCGCTGCAGAGCGAAATCTGGGGGCACCTCAGCGCCATCGTGCGGGAACGCCCGGACCCCGTCGCCGCATCCCTGATGAATGCACTCAACACCACCTTCGATCTCGCCACGGCCGAACGCTTCGCCTTCGCCCTGACCTTCCCGGCCCAGTTGTTCTGGCTGCTGATCGGCATGAGCGCGGTGTCCATGGCCGCCCTCGGATTCCAACTCGGGCTGCGGCAGAGGCCGGTGCGAATGCTCACCCTGCTGATGATCGGCATGTGGACCGCCACGACGACGGTCATCCTGGACATGGGTTCGGCACGGGTCGGCAATTTCCGCATCGGTACCCATGCCTATGAATGGACGATCCAGGGCTTCCAGGGCGGCGTCACCATCCCGCCGGCCCCGCCGCGCTGACGCGCCCTCCCGCCCCGGGGCGGGGCATGCTATCGCGCGGTGAGAATGGCTCGCAGCGTCACCGCCGATCAAACCCCCGCCACGCCGAGGCGCCGCCGCGCCCCGGCCTGGGCCTGGGGGTCCTTCGCGGTCGCCGCGGCGATCGCCGCGCCGATGCTCGCCGTGGTGCTGACCGCCGCCACCCGGCCAGGGGCAAGCTTCGTCCACATCGCCACGACCACCTTGCCCGAGATGCTGCGCAACTCGGCGCTGCTGGCTCTGTTGGTCGGCGTCATGGCCGGCTCGGCCGGGGCGATCTCGGCCTGGATCGTCTCGACCTGCGAGTTCCGCGGCCGACGACTGCTGGAGGTCGCGCTGCTCCTGCCCATGGCCATGCCCGCCTACCTCAATGGCTATGTCTACACTTGGCTGCTCGACGTCGCGGGGCCGGTGCAGGAGACGTTCCGCAACCTGACCGGGCTGCGTTACGGCCAGTACTGGATGCCCGAGATCCGCTCCCTGCCCGGTGCGGCGGTGATGCTGGCGATGGTGCTCTACCCCTATGTCTACCTGATGTGCCGGGCGGCCTTCCTGCAGCAGAGCGTCTGCCTGCTCGAAGCCTCCCGCACGCTCGGGCATGGGTTGCCACGGACCTTCCTCCATGTCGCGCTGCCGCTGGCGCGGCCGGCGCTGGCCGCAGGCATCGGCCTTGCGCTGATGGAGACGCTGGCCGATTTCGGCACCGTCCAGCATTTCGGCGTCCGCACCTTCACCACCGGCATCTACGAGGCCTGGTTCGGCATGGGGGATCGCGGCGCCGCGGCGCAGCTTTCGGTCGCACTTCTGGGCTGCGTGTTCCTGCTGCTCGGGCTCGAACGCATCTCGCGTGGCGGGCGGCGCTTCCACCCGACCACCACCCGCCATCCGCCGCTGCGGCCGGTGCTGCTGCATGGCTGGAAGGAAGCCGCGGCGATGGTCTCCTGCGCCATGCCCGTGGTGCTCGGCTTCGTGGTGCCGGCCGGCGCGCTGGCGTGGCTGGCGGGGACCACGGGCGACCCGCTCGATCCACGGCGCTTCCTGCCCTTCGCGGTCAACTCGCTCGTGCTGTCGGGCATCACCGCGGCGCTGGCGGTGGTGCTGGCGGGGATCATGGCCTGGGCGGCGCGCATGCATCCCGCCCCGCTACGCCGGGCTGCGAACCGCGTCGCCGCACTTGGCTATGCGCTGCCGGGATCGGTGATCGCTGTCGGCACGCTGGTGCCCTTCGGCGTCTTCGACAATGCGCTCGATGCCTGGATGCGGCAGAGCTTCGGCGTCTCGACCGGGCTGATCCTGTCGGGGACCATCGTCGCCCTGATCTTCGCCTATCTCGTGCGGTTCCTGGCGGTCGCGCTGTCGGCGGTGGAATCCGGGCTGGCGCGGTTGAAGCCATCGCTGTTCGCCGCCGCGCGGGTGCTTGGCCGCTCACCCGGCCAGGCGGTGCGGGAGGTTGAGCTGCCACTCGCTCGCGGCGCGCTGCTGACCGCCGCCGTGCTGGTCTTCGTGGACACGATGAAGGAATTGCCGGCGACGCTGATCGTGCGGCCCTTCGACTTCGACACGCTGGCGGTGCGGCTTTACAACCTCGCTTCCGACGAAAGGCTGGCCGAGGCCTCGACCGCGGCACTGCTGATCGTCGTCGTCGGGCTGTTGCCAGTGGCGGCGTTGACGCGGGCGATGCGGCGGCAGGACTGAACCTGCGGCGCGGCGGGGCGTGACGTGTCCCTCCGGAGGTGGCGATAGCCCTACGGCGACGGCGGTCAGTGCCCTTGGTCGGGCGCCGCGTCCGAGTTGAGCAGCGTGTAGCGCTCGATGCCGATCTTCTCGATCAGGTCGAACTGGGTGTCGACGAAATCGGCGTGATGCTCCTCATCCTTCAGGATGGAGGCGAAGAGGTCGCGCGACACGTAGTCGCGCACGGATTCGCAATAGGCGATGGCCTCGCGCAGGTCGGCGATCGCCTTTTCCTCGAGCTTCTGGTCGCATTCGAGGATCTCGCGCACGCCCTCCCCGGTCAGGATCGGGTTCAGCCGCTGCACATTGGGATGGCCGCCGAGAAACAGGATGCGGTCGATCAGCGCATCGGCGTGCTTCATCTCCTCGATCGATTCCTCGTATTCGTGCTTGCCGAGCTTGGTCACGCCCCAGTGGCGCAGCATCCGAGCATGCAGGAAATACTGGTTGATCGCCGTCAGCTCGTTGGTGAGCTGGGTGTTCAGGTGTTCGACAACCTTCGGGTCGCGCAGCATGGCAGCCTCCATCCAACGCGACGCATCCCGGCGCGCCGCTTCCCCAACAATAGTGGGACGGCACCCCGGGATGTCAAGCAACCCATTGATTTCATTCGACAACGCACTTGCGGCGCATTCTCAGTTGGACTTGCAGCCCCCGTCGCCCGCACGCAGCAGGCCAAGGATGGTCTGGCAGCAGCAGCCGCATTGGGCGCCGCAGCCGCAGCCGGCATAGACTTCCGCGGGACGCGAGGCGCCGGCGGCGATGACCGCGGCGATCTGCGCCGCGGTCAGGCGATTGCAGTGGCAGACGACCATGGTTTCGGCTGGCCCTCGTCGCTCAGCGCCAGCCGGCGCGCTGCATGATCTGCAGCGCCTGGGCCGCGCGGGCCGGGTCGCGCAGCGATTCGAGCGATTCCGGGCGGAACTCGCCCATGCGCTGCAGGATCGGGTCCATCGGCGCGCCGGGCACCGCGGGGTATTCCATGTTGCCCAGGGCAACGATCCGCTGCGCCTCATCCGAGACGAGGAATTCCAGGAAGCGGCGCGCCGCGGCGGCGTGCGGCGCGGTCTTCACGAGTGCGGCACCGGAGACGTTGATATGCGTGCCGCGGTCGCCCGCGCCCTGGTTCGGGAAGATCACGCCGATGCGCTCGAACACCGCACGGTCCTCGGGACGGTCGGACTTGCCGACATGGCCGAGGTAGTAGGTGTTGGAGATCGCGATGCGGCACTGGCCGGAGGGGATGGCGCGGAACTGGTCGCGATCCCCACCCTGCGGCGGGCGGGCGAGGTTGGCCGCGACGCCGCGCGCCCAGGCCTCGGTCGCGGCCTCGCCATCGGCGGCGAGCAGGCTGGTCGCCAGCGCCACGTTGTAGGGGTGGTTCGAGGCACGCACGCAGATCTGGCCGCGGAACCGTGGATCGGCCAGGTCCTCGTAGCGGGTCAGGCCCGGCGGCGGACCGGCCTGCTTGTCGTACATGATGACGCGGCCGCGCATGGTAATGGCGAACCACAGACCGTTCGGGTCGCGCAGGCCGGCCGGCACGCGGCTGTTCACCGCCGGGATGGCGTATGGCTGCAGGACGCCGGCTTCCGCCGCACGGGCAAGGCGCGTGGCATCGACCGTGATGAAGACGTCGGCCGGGCTGTTCGCGCCCTCGGACTGGATGCGGGCCACCAACTGGTCGGCATCACCCTGGATGGTGCGGACGCGGATGCCGGTCGCGCGGGTGAAGGCCTCATAGAGCTGCGCGTCGGTGTCGTAGTGCCGCGCGGAATAGACGTTCACCTCCTGCGCCTGCGCCGAAGCTGCGGCAGGGGCGGCGATGACGGCCAAGGCAAGCAGGTGGCGACGGAGCATCGAGGACCTCGCGACTGGTGCCATCGAGGTATCGCAGATGAGAGGCGTTCGCAAGTCCAGTTGCAATGCCCTCGCATGTAACGGCAGGCGGGGCCACCCGGTCCCGCCTGCCCGCCCGGTCGCCTACTTCTGCAGGCCGCGCAGGAACTTCGCCCGCGCCCCGCTGCCCGCCATCAGGAAGGCGTGGTCCGACCCGGACAGCAGGAATCGGGCGCCGAGCGCGATGTAGTCCGGCGCCACCTTCTCATCATACACGCCGCCCATGCCCATGTGCTTGCCGTGCGCCTTGCATGCCGCGGCAACCTTCGCGTAGGCGGCCCGCACATCCGGGTGCCCGATCTGCCCGGCGATGCCCATCGAAGCCGTGAGGTCGGAGGTGCCGATCATCAGGCTGTCCACGCCCGGGACGGCGGCGATGGCATCCGCATTGGCCACGGCCTCGGGCGTTTCGATCATGACGCAGACCAGGATTTCCTTGTTGAGTTCCACCTGCGCGGCGGCGGTGTCGGACACGACGAAGCCGTATTGCGCCGGCGGCCCGCCCCAGGACCGTTCGCCGATGGGCGGGTAGCGGAAGGCGCGGACCACGGCCTCGGCTTCCTCCTTCGTGTCGATATGCGGCACCACCACGCCCATCGCGCCGTTGTCGAGGCAGCGCGTGCCCTCGAACAGTGCGTCCTTGCAGCAGCGCACGATCGGCGTCACGCCCTGGGACAGCGCGGCCATGCACATGCGCGTGGCGTCATCGACGCTCATCGCGCCGTGTTCCATGTCGATGAACAGCCAGTCGAAGCCGCCGGCGGCGGCGATCATGCCGACCGCGGGCGTGCGCAGGTGATGGACGCCGAAGCCGAGGGCGAGTTCGCCCTTCTCCAGGCGACGGCGGGCGAGGTTGGGTGCGAGCGGCATGGATGCGTTTCCCGTGTTGGCAGCACGGGCACGGCACCATGCGCGCCGGGGGCGGTCAATCCGCGGGGCGGACGCTCATCGCCAGCGTGTACTGGTCCACGCGCGGCGTCATGGCCAGGCCCTGCCGCGCGCCCCAGTTGTTCACTTGGAGCAGGAGCGGCGGCATGATCGCCTCGGCGAGCGCAAGGTCCGTCGCCTGGCGGATCAGGGCGAGGCGCCGCGGCGCATCGACCTCGGCGCCGGCGGCGACCAGCAGCCGATCGAGTTCGGGATTCGAGTAGCGGATGCGGTTGGCATTGCCGAGACCGCCCTGCCCGCGCGTGCCAAGCTGCGGCACCAGCGTGTAGAGCGCCTCCCCCGTCTGGTTGCCCCAGGAGGACAGGAAGACGGGCAGCTCATAGCGGTTGCGTCGCGGGGTGAAGATGGCGTGCGGCATGGTCTCGACCGAGGTGGCGACGCCGATCCGTGTCCACATCTGCCCAATGGCCTGCACCATCCGCGCGCTGTTGACGATGCGGTCGTTGGAGGTGGTGAGCGTGATGCGGAAGCCGTTGGGATAGCCGGCCTCCGCCAGCAATCGCCGCGCGCCGTCGAGGTCGGCACGCTCGACCGGAATGTCGGCGAAGAAGCCGAAGAACCCCTCGGGAAGGAACTGGCCCGTTGCGATGGCCTGGCCTTCGTTGATGCGATCGACCAGGGCGTGGCGGTCGATCGCCATGGACAGGGCACGGCGGACACGCACATCGCCGAGCGGGTTGCGCGTCAGCGCCGGCGCGCCCTCGGCGGCGCGGATATGGCCGGTCGTCAGAGCTTCATCGGTGCGGTCGAATCCGAGAAAGACCAGGCGGCTCGACGCGACGGTGACGACCTGGAAGCGCCGGTCCGCGCGCAGCCGCGCCACATCGGTGGAGGGAATGTCGGCGATCACGTCCACATCGCCGGCCAGAAGTGCTGCGGTGCGCGCCGTGTTGTTGGCGATGACCCGGAAGGAGGCGCGGTCCCACGGCTCGCGCCCGTCCCAATAGGTGTCGTTGCGGGTGAAGTGGATCTCGGTGCCAGCCGACCAGCGGGCGAAGCGATAGGGGCCGGTGCCGACCATGGCCTTGCCGGAATTGTAGTCGTCGGTGCTGGCACCCTCCCCATGGCGGCGGGAGACGATGAAGATGTTCGACAGGTTCGCCATGAGCAGCGGCGCAGGGGCGGTAGCGGTGATGCGCAGGCTGTGCGGACCCGTCACCGCGATCGTCCGCACCTCCCGCGTATAGGTGCCGAAGCTGCCCGGGCTGTTCGGGACATTGCCGGCGCGGACGAGGGAGAAGGCGACGTCATCCGCCGTGAAGGGCGTGCCGTCATGCCAGCGCACGCCTTCGCGCAGGCGGATGTCCCAGACGATGCCGTCGGTCGTGGCGGCCTCGGTCGCCAGTTGCGGCGTGAGCTGCATGGCCGCGTCGGGCGCGTGCAGCGTCTGGAAGACATGGGCGGCAGTCGCACTCGACTGCGCATGGGCATGGTAGTGCGGGTCGAGCGCCGTCGGCGGCGTGGCAAGGCCCACGGTCAGCGTCTGCGCAAAGGCGGGGGAAGCGGCGGCCAGCAGCATGGCGGCAAGGCAGGCGGAGCGCATGCGGTGTCCTCCGGCAAGGATCGCTCCGCGTATCAGGCGGCGCCTGGCCGCGACCTGTCAACCGGCGCGGTTCTCGACCAGGGCCATCACCGTGGCGAGGCGATCCGCCTCTTCCACCGGCTTGTCGCGGCGGATGCGGGCGATGCGCGGGAAGCGCAGCGCCACGCCGGATTTGTGGCGCGTCGAGAGCTGCGCCGCGTCGAAGGCGACTTCCAGCACCAGGCCACGCTCCACCTCCCGCACCGGGCCGAAGCGGTTGACCGTGTTGTCGCGGATCCAGCGGTCGAGCCAGGTGAGCTCCTCATCCGTGTAGCCGGAATAGGCCTTGCCGATCGGCACCAGTTCCCCGTCCTCCCGCCACACGCCGAAGGTGTAGTCGGAGTAGAAGGAGGAGCGCTTGCCATGCCCGCGCTGCGCATACATCAGCACGGCATCGACCGTCAGCGGATCGCGCTTCCACTTCCACCACATGCCCTTCACGCGACCGGCGACATAGGGCGCATCCGCGCGCTTGAGCATCAGCCCCTCGATCGAGGCCGCCCGCGCGCCGTCGCGGATGCGCGCCAGCGCGTCGACGCTGTCGAAGGGCACCAGGGCCGAAAGATCCATGCGTGGCGGCGTGATGCGCGCATGCCAGGCCTCGAGGCGCGCGCGACGGGCATCGAATGGCAGCGGGCGCAGATCCTCATGCGCGTCGAACAGCAGGTCGTAGAGACGCACCGCGGCGGGGTGGTCGCGCTGCATCCGCGCCGTGACCGTCTTGCGGTTCAGCCGCTGCTGCAGGTCGGCGAAGGGCGCGACGGCGCCATCGCGGATCACCAGCAATTCCCCATCGAGCACGGCATGGAAATCCATCGAGGCGAGAATCTCAGGGAAGGCGCCGGAGATGTCCTCCCCGCCACGCGAGAACAGGCGCTTGCCACCGGGGCCGGCGGTCAGTTGCACGCGGATGCCGTCCCACTTCCACTCGGCGCGCCAGTCCGCGGCCCGCAACGCGGCGAGGTCCGCGGCTTCCAGCGGATGCGCCAGCATCAGCGGCCGGAACAGCGGGGCATCACGTGGATCGGGGCGCGGCGTACGGCCTTCGAGCCAATCGAACAATGGAACATAGGGTGCCGCTACGCCGTGCCAGACTTCCTCGATGTCCTCCACCGCCTGGCCGGACCATTCGGCGAGCGCGACACGCGCCAGCCGGGCCGAGACGCCGACGCGCAGGCCGCCCGTCAGCAGCTTGATCAGGGCCAGTCGACCTCCGGCATCGAGCGTGTCGAGCCAGCCGGCGATGAGCGCCGGAATTTCGGCCTTCGGCGTGGTCTCCAGCGCCTCGACCACCTCGGCCAGCGTCGGCGGCGGCGCATTCACCCCCGCACGCGGCTGCCAGATCAGCGCCACCGTCTCGGCGAGGTCGCCGACAAAGTCGTAGGAGAGCCGCCACAGTTCCGGGTCGGTGCGGGTCGCCACCAATTCGCGGATCATCGCCGGCTTGGCGACGGAGAAGGTCAATTCATCCGTCATCGCCGCGAGGCCGATGCCGCGATCCGGGTCCGGCTGCTCTGCGAACCATTGCCGCAGCAGCGCCAGCTTCGCATTGCGGCCCGGCGTGAAGACCAGTCGTTCCAGGAGTTCCGCGAAGGCCGGCAGACTCATGCAGCACCTTCGGCCGGTGCCGCCGGCTCCTCCTCCTCGCCACGACCAACCAATTGCAGGGCGCGGCCGCGGATGCCGCTCAGGCCGAGGGCATGGACCAGCGCGTCCTCGCTGCCATGGGTGACCCAGATTTCGGGCGCCTGGACCTGCTCGCAGGTCATCAGCAGTTCATCCCAGTCGGCGTGGTCGGAGATGACGAGCGGCAATTCGACGCCGCCCTGCTTCGCGCGTTGCCGCACCCGCATCCAACCCGAGGCGGCCGCGACCACGGGTTCCGCCAGCCGCCGCGCCCAACGATCCGCCACCGCCGAGGGCGGCGCGAGCACGATGGCGCCCTTCAGGTCGTCCTTCTTCGCCGCTGTCGCCGCACGAAGCACGCCGAGCGGAATGCCAAGCGCCTCATAGACTTCGCACAGCGCGACATGGGCACCGTGCAGATGCACCGGCCGGTCCCAGCCCGCCCGACGCAGCATGGCGATCAGCCGCTGGCATTTGCCAAGCGAGTAGCAACCGACGACATGGGTGCGTTCGGGAAACAGCGCGACGGAACGCAGCAGTTTCGCGATCTCGGCTTCCGCCGGCGGATGGCGGAAGACCGGCAGGGCGAAGGTCGCCTCGGTGACGAAGACGTCGCAGGGCTCGACCTCGAAGCCCGCGGCGGTGGGGTCGGGGCGGCGCTTGTAGTCGCCGGAGACCACGGCGCGGCTACCCTGCCATTCCATGCAGACCTGCGCGGAACCGAGCACATGCCCGGCCGGGCGCAGCCAGACTCGCACGCCGTTGATGGTGAGCGGGTGGCCAAAGGGCAGCGCCTGCTCCGTCGCGCCCGCCCGCCCCTCCCCCATCCGCGCGGTCATGATGGCGAGCGTCTCGCGCGTCGCGAGGACGTGCTGGTGGCCGGGCCGGGCATGGTCGGAATGGCCATGGCTGATCACCGCGCGATCCACCGCGCGGGTCGGGTCGATGAAGAACCCGCCGGGCTCGCAAAACAGGCCGGACGGGGTGACCTTCAGCCAGGCCTCGGGGTGGGGGGTGCTCACGGGGCGCATATGGGTTCGCCGAGCTACTCGGAAAACCGACTTTGCTGCCGGCGCGCCTGGGCTCGGTCGCCGGGTCTCCGCTCACCCAGCGGGAGCTGCGACTGCAAGAGCATCGCGATAGCCTCGCGCGGTCGGTGGCACAGTCGGAACAAGGCTGCCAATACATCCACTGCCCACCAAGCCGCCCCCAGCGTCGACCGACTTGAGAGCATGTGACATTCCCGTCATGCTGTCGTCCATCTGCATTGCGAATGGTCGTCAGGCAACCGTGCCGGATTTTGCGAAATACTTATCGAAGCTGTGCGCGTCGAAATGGGTGTTGGCGCTCGGCTGGGCTGTCGGCTCGTTGCTTCTCACGAACCTGGTGTTGAAGCCGGACGATCCAGAAGCTCAGCCCGGGTGCGGGCCGATCCGTACGGAAAGTCGCCCCCCACCCCACTATGATGCCGAGGCCGCCATGCGTTTCCGGGCTGCCGCCGAACAGGGCGATCCGGAGGGCCAGCACAACCTCGCGCTCATGCACGCGACCGGCCGAGGCGCTCCGCAGGACCACGCCGAGGCGATCCGGCTCCATCGCCTTGCCGCCGACCAGGGGTATGCGCCGGCGCAGTTCAGCCTCGGCGCGGCGTTTCGCAACAATCGCGAAGGGTCCGGCGCCATCCACCTCTACCGCCTCGCCGCCGCACAGGGATATGCGCCGGCCCAGGCCGCCCTCGCGAGCGTGTATCTGAATCGCGAGCCGCCCGATTATGCCGAAGCCGCCAGACTCCTGCGTCTCGCCGCCGACCAGGACGATGCAAGGGCGCATCGCATCCTCTCGGGCCTTTACAGGCGTGGGAACGGCGTGCCGCTCGACCTCGCCATGTCTATCAGCCTCGACTGCCGCGCCACGGAACTCGGCGATTCCTTCGCGCCCTACATGCTCGGGAGCATGTACGCCGAGGGCCGCCTCGTCCCGCGCGACGACGCCGAGGCGGTGAGGTTCCTCCACATCGCCGCCGACCGCGGCGAAGCTCTGGCACAGGCGCAACTTGGGCGCTGGTACGAGGATGGCCGCGGCGTGCCGCAGGACGATGCCGAGGCTGCGAGGCTCTACCGCCTCGCCGTGCGCACGGGCTTCGGGGACATCGCGTTTCGCCTAGGAACCATGTACGAGACGGGTCGCGGCGTGCCGCTCGACGAGAGCGAGGCGCTCAGGCTTTACCGCATTGCGGCGGCGCAGGGGGTACGAGGTTCCGCCGCGGCTATCCGGCGACTTGGGCAGCGCTGACCCGGCACAGCATCGAGGCGACGCGGGCCCTGCCTCTCGCCTTGCCATCGCGTCATCGATGCGCCCAACGCCCGAATGGGTGGCTTCCCCGGGCAGTGAACCACCGCCATATTGGCCGACGAATGAGAACATTGCTAGAACCTTTCGCCGGCTGGTTCACCCGCCGTGGCTGGACACCGCGACCGCACCAGCTCGCCTTGCTGAACGCCGCGCGGCGCGGCGAACATGTCCTGCTCCTCGCGCCCACCGGCGGCGGCAAGACGCTGGCGGGGTTCCTGCCCTCCCTCGTCGATCTGGCCCACCACCCGCGCGACGGGCTGCACACCCTCTACATCTCGCCGCTCAAGGCGCTGGCCGTCGACATTGCGCGCAACCTCACGCAGCCCGTCGAGGAGATGGGCCTGCCGATCCGCATCGAGACCCGCACCGGCGACACCCCCGTCAACCGCCGCCAACGGCAGCGCGAGAACCCGCCCAACCTGCTGCTGACGACCCCCGAGAGCCTGACCCTGCTGCTCTCCCTGCCCGACGCGCCGGCGATGTTCGCCGGGCTGTCGGCGATCGTGGTGGATGAGGCGCATGCGCTGGCCGGCACCAAGCGCGGGGACCAACTGGCGCTCTGCATGTCGCGGCTGGCTGTGCTCGCTCCTGGAGCGCGGCGCATCGGCCTGTCCGCGACGGTCGCGCATCCACAGGCGCTGCGGGCCTGGCTGTCTCCGACCGCGCAGGCCGGGGATGTGCGGCTGGTCGAGACGCGCGGGGGCGCGATGCCGGTCTTCGAGTTGCAATTGCCCGAGGGGCATCTGCCCTGGGGCGGGCATATGGGCCTAGCCTCCGCACCCGAGATCTACCGCCGCATCGAGGCGGCACGCGTCACCATCGTCTTCGTCAACACGCGCGCCCAGGCGGAACTGGTCTTCGCCGCGCTCTGGCGGCTGAACGAGGCGGCGCTGGCCATCGCCATGCATCACGGCAGCCTGGAGATCGGCCTGCGCCGCAAGGTCGAGGCCGCGATGGCCGAGGGAAGGCTGCGCGGCGTGGTGGCGACGGCCTCGCTCGATCTCGGCATCGACTGGGGCGATGTGGACCAGGTGATCCAGGTCGGCGCACCCAAGGGCGTCTCGCGCCTGCTGCAACGCGTGGGGCGCGCCAACCACCGCATGGACGAACCCTCCCGCGCCGTGCTGGTGCCGGCCAATCGCTTCGAGGTGGTGGAATGCGTCGCGGCGACCGAGGCGGTGGAAGCTGGCGACCTGGATGGCGAGCCGCCGCGCCCGGGCGGGCTCGACGTGCTGGCGCAGCATGTGCTCGCCATGGCCTGTTCCGCGCCCTTCCGGGAGGAGGATCTCTACGCCGAGGTGACGCGCGCCGGCCCCTATGCCGCGCTGACGCGGCGCGACTTCGACGACGTGGTGCGCTTCGTCGAGGATGGCGGCTATGCGCTGCAGGCCTATGACCGCTTCCGCCGCCTGTTCCGGGATTCGGAAGGGCTGCTGCATGTGCGCGGCAAGCAGGTCGAGCGGCAGCTGCGCATGAACCTCGGCACCATCGTCGAGCAGCCGCTGTTGAAGGTACGGCTGCGCGGCGGCGGCGTGCTGGGGGAGGTCGAGGAGTATTTCGTCGCCACCCTCGAACCCGGCGACTGCTTCCTGTTCGGCGGCCAGGTGCTGCGCTACGAGCGGCTCGATCCCATGGCGGTCGTCGTGTCCCGCGGTGGGGAGGGCGAGCCGCGCGTGCCGGTCTATGGCGGCAGCCGGATGCCGCTGACGACCTATCTCGCCGCCCGCGTGCGCGCCATCCTGCACGACCCCCGCCGCTGGCGGCATTTGCCCGACCCGGTGAAGGAATGGCTGCGGCTGCAGCGGCTGAAATCCGAACTGCCGCCGCGCGACGGGCTGCTGGTCGAGACCTTCCCGCGTGGCGGCAAGTGGTTCCTCGTGGCCTATACCTTCGAGGGGAAGCTCGCCCACCAGACGCTGGGGATGCTGGTGACGAAGCGGATGGAGCGGCTGGGCTTCGCCCCGCTCGGCTATGTCGGGACCGACTACGTCCTGGCGATCTGGTCGGCCTTCGAGCCAACGGGGATTGAATCGCTGTTCGCCGAGGACATCCTCGGCGACGAGATGGAGGAATGGCTCGCCGAATCCTCGATGCTGCGGCGGACCTTCCGCAACATCGCGACCATCGCCGGGCTGATCGAGAAGCACCATCCGGGCCAGGAGAAATCGGGCCGCCAGATGACGATGAATTCGGACCTGATCTACGACGTGCTGCGCCGGCACCAGCCGGACCACATCCTGCTGCGCGCGACGCGCGCCGAGGCGGCGCAGGGGCTGACGGACGTGGCCCGCATCGCCACGCTGCTGGCGCGGGCGAAAGGGCGCATCCGGCACCGCGTGCTGAAGCAGGTCTCGCCGCTGGCCGTCCCGGCACTGATCGAGGAAGGCCGCGAATGGGTGGCCGGCGGGGCGGCGGATACGCTGCTCGCGGAGGCCGCCGCGCTGGTCGAGGAAGCGACCGATGGCACGGAGCATTTCGCCGAGGCGCTCGCCGAGGTGACCGACGGGATCCGCATCCGCGGCAGCGGGATGGACAGCACGGCACGAAGACGCGACGACGATCGAAAGAGCGGTAAGCGGAGCATGGGTCGCTTCACGCGAAGCCTGCCGCGGAATCTACGCCCATGACAGCCGTACCGCCCTGCCTTCGGCCCGGGCCTTGCGCCGCAGGGCTTGAGCTGGCCCGCTGCTGCGGTCACAACCGCGCCACCAGCCCTGCCCCGGCCACACCCCCAACCCTGACCGCGCCCAGCCCGACATGACCGCAGCACCGATCCACATCGCCGGCGAGCGACTGATGCTCGACCCCGCGGGGGTTTTGCACTGGCCTGGGCGGCGCACGCTCTGCGTCGCCGACCTGCACCTGGAAAAGGGCAGCGCCTTCGCCGCCCGCGGCCGGCTGCTGCCCCCCTATGATTCGCGGGAGACCCTGCAACGCCTGTTCCCGCTGCTGCGGCGCTATGGCCCGCGCCGCGTGGTGTTCCTCGGCGATTCCTTCCATGACGATGACGGCACCGCGCGGTTGCCCGAACAGGACCGTGCTGCGCTGATCCAGGCGCTGAGCGGGGTCGAGATCGTCTGGGTCGCGGGCAATCACGACCCCTCCCCGCCGGCGGGCCTGCCGGGCAGCGCGGTGATGGAACTGCGCGACGGCCCCTTCACCTTCCGCCACGTGCCGACGCCGGGCGCCATGGGCGAGGTGGCCGGCCATCTGCATCCCAAGGCGACGGCGCCGACGCGCGCGGGCGGCGTCACGCGTGCCTGCTTCGTCACGGATGCGCGCCGCGTACTGATGCCGGCCTTCGGCGCCTTCACCGGCGGCCTCGATGTCGGGGACATGGCGATCGCCGGGTTGTTCCCGCGTGGTTCGCGCGCCTTCCTGCTCGGGCCCGAGCGGCTCTACAGCTTTCCGCTCGCGCCACGCCGGGGCGGGCCGCGCCGGCCTCCGCCGCCGGAGCCGGAACTGACGATCGGATAGCCCAATCAGGCGTTCCGCCGCTCCCCTGTCGCGAGCCAATGCGCGCAATCTTCGCCGAGTTCGGCCCGCGCCTTGGCTTCGTAGGCGCGGCTGTCCTCGGCCGTCAGCACGTCGCGCCAGCGCCCGTTGGTGCCCTTGTTGATGAAGGTCTCGGCACCGCCATCCCAGAAGACACCGCCAAGCGGCGCGGCCTTGGCTGCATGCGCCTTCATCCAGGCGAAGCTGCAATGCTCGACCATGGCGGGCCAGCGATCCTCCGCGACCGGGATGTCGAGGAAGGCGGCGATGCGGCGCATCTGCCCCGGCAGATCGGCTTTCAGCGCCTCGAAATGCACCAGGAGAAGGTTGGGCAGGTCGCGGATCGCCCACCAGGAGCGGACGTTCTCCCAGAACGGCCAGAAGGGGTGCCCGTCCCGCGCCATCCATTCGAGGAAATAATCGCGCACGGATGCCGGCGGCAGCGCGATCGGCGGGCCGACCCGACCGGGTGACTCGTTCAGCACCTCGTACCAAAGGGCATTCGCGTTGGCGTGGTGGTTGTGCATGCTCCAGACCACGTCGCGCCCGTCCCGAGCGACGTAGATGTACTTGGCCATCGGCGAGTAGACGAGTGCATCGACCGGAAGATGTGTCTTGAGAAAGCGCCGGCCCTGCTGCGCATCGATCGCGGCGATCTTCTCCGCCTTGGGCGGCACGCGCAGATCGACCCAGGGCGAAGCGGAGGCGACGTCGATGTCGGGATCCCCGCCAGACAGCAATTGGCTGACGATTTGCTGCGTCCAGGTCGTGCCCGACTTCGCATAGGTCGCGACGACGATGTCGGTGTCGCGAATGGCAAGGTCGTTCCACACCGTCGAATCGAAATGGTGATTGTGGAACTCGCGCACCTTGCGCGGCCAGGCGATTGCCTGCCGTGTCATGTCCGTTTCCTTTCGAGAGGAGGATCCCGGCAGTGCCGCGGATCAGTAGAAGACCGAGGGGAACCAACTGCCGCGCGGCGCCTGGTAGCGACCGAGCGCCATCAGGGTGAGCGGCTGGGCCGCACGCATCCCCGCCGCGAGCAGGGTGCGGAACAAGCCCGCCTGGCGCGTGGGCAGGAGCATGGAAAGTGCGGTGCCCTTGGCCGCCGCACCGCCGAGCAGCGCGAACATGTCGGTCTCGGTCTCCGCGAGACCGTGATTGGCGATCCAGAATCCCGGCGCCGTCAGGTAGCCGGTGATACGCCCGCGATGCTCGACGACCAGCGGCGCGAAATGCGCAAGCGCCTGGCGCAGATCCGCCGCCCGCCCAATGCCATGCACCTCGACGCAGAGCGCGGTGCAGTCGGGAATGTCAGCCTCGGTCATGGGCCGCACGGCGCGTCCGGCGTCGGGCAGGCCCTGCGGGGCGCCCTGCATCTGCACCGCCGGCTCCTTCACCTCGAAGCCGAGGGAGGCGTAGAGGCTGAGCGAGCGCATATGGTAGCCCGCCTGCAGAAGACGCACGCCCGCGGCGCCTTCGGCACGCTCAAGCACGGCCTGCATCAGTCGCCGGCCGACGCCTCGATCCTGGTGGCCCGGGGCGACGGTGATCGGGCCGACGCCGCGGATGGCGTCGCCCTCGGTCAGGAAGTTGGAGCCGATGACGCGCCCCGCGTGATCCTCCGCCACCACGCCGAAGATGTCGGGGGCGGCGATGAGGGCGCTCGCGAGACCGGCCGCCTGCTCCACCGACTGGAAGTCGGGCGGGAAGCCATGCGCGCCGGCGATCGCGGCGAAGGCGTCATGGATGATGCGGCCGCAGGCCGCAGCGTCATCCGCCTGCGGCGGGCGGAGATGAAGCGCTGCGGCAGTGTTCGAGACGCCGTGGCGCATCGCGTGGTCGGGCATGGTGATGATCCTCGCAGGTCTCGCGCCGCTGGCCTGGCGCGGGACGGAGGATCGCGCCGGCCCGCTGGGCTCGGGCGGCACCATGACGAGGATGACCCGTGGTGGCCATCACCGGAGCTTGCTGATCCTTTCCGGAACTTTCCGCCCCTGTGACGCGGATCACGCCGTGAGGTAGCGCTCCGCCGCGTTGCCGAGCACCTGGCAGCACAGGGCGAGGTCGTCCTCCTTCGTATCCTCCGCCCAATGGTGGCTGATGCCGCCGATGGACGGCGTGAACAACATCGCCGCGGGCATGCGCTTGGCAATGTACTGCGCATCGTGACCGGCGCCGGAGGGCATCCGCGTCCAGGCACCCGCCGCTTCCTGCTGCGCCGCGGCCTCGAGCGCGGCCATCATCGCCGGATCGCAGATTGCTGGCGTGGCGCGGGACTTCTGCGTCAGCGTGGCGGGGCATTTCTCCCGCCGGTTGCTCTCCTGCACGAGCGACCGCAGCGTCGCCTCCATGCGCTCCAGCACCGGGATCGAGACATCGCGGAACTGGAACAGCACCTCGGCCGAACCCGGGATGATCGACGGCGCCCCGGGTTCGAGGCTGATGCGCCCGGTCGTCCAGGTCGAGCGCTCCCCGCAGACGCGCGGGAATTCCGCATCGATGGCCGCGAGCAGCCGCACGGCGGACAGGCCGGCATCCTTGCGCTCGGCCATGGTGGTACCGCCGGCGTGATCCTGCTGGCCTTCGAAGCGGATCAGCCACTGCCAGATGGCGACGATGCCGGTGACGACGCCGACGCGCAGGCCCTGCGATTCCAGGTTGGTGCCCTGTTCGATGTGCATCTCGAAGAAGCCCTTGTGGCGGCCGGGTTCGAGCTGCATCCGCGGCTTGCCGGCAAGGCCCGCCGCGGCGAGCGCCTCACGCAGCGGCTGCCCGTCATTGCGGCTCCGGGAGCGGTCGATCTCCTCCTCGCCGAGTTCCCCGATGATGGACCGCGACCCGAGGAAGCCGCCTTCGAAATGCCCTTCCTCATCGGCGAAGGCGCAGACATCGACGGGCAAGCCCGCGCGCGCCAGCGCCACGCCGGCGACGACGCCGAGCGCGCCATCGAGCCAGCCCGCCTGGTTCTGGCTTTCGATATGGCTGCCCACCAGCAGATGCGGCCCCGGCCCCTTGTGGCGGCCATAGACATTGCCGATGCCATCGATCGACGCCTCGAGCCCGCATTCGGCCAGCCGTTCCATCAGCCAGCGCCGGCTTTCCATGTCCTGCGGCGAGTAGGTCGGCCGATGCACGCCGGTCTTGTAGGCGCCGATCTTACGGAGGTCGTTGAGGTCGCGCAGGAAGCGATCGGTATCGATCCGGGGCATGGGCAGGGTCCTTCTTTACCCGCCATGCTGCGGCGCAAAATCACGCGCGGCAAGGCGGCGGTTAACCGCCAGGCAAGGTTGATGCGCTTTCGTGGTGGGGTCGCAAACCGCAGCGATCCTGTCGGAGGCCGAAAATGACAGCCCTCGCACACCCCCACCAACAGCCCGAGGACCTGTCCTCGGTCGCGCTGCTCGAATCCGCGAAGGGTACGGAACTGCACCTGCGCGGCCAGTCCGGCACGCTGTTGCGCGTGCCGCTCGGCGATGCGGACCATCTGCGCGGGCTGACCGCTCTCGCGATGATGGCCGGCGCGCTCGGCAAGCTGGCCGGCGGCAGGGCCTGATATCGGGGTATCGCGCTGCTTCCACCTGACGGCTACGCTGACCGCCAGCCTGCGCCACAAGCAGGCGGGAGGAAGCGCATGAACCGATGCCTTGCCGCGATTGCCGCGGTGATGACGTTGTTTGCCTGGCCGGCGGTCGCCCAGGTGCAGATGGTGGTGAATTTCGCCGCCGGCGGGCCGACCGACCTCGTCGGCCGCATGATGCAGAACGAGATGTCCGCCGCACTCGGACAGGCCCTGGTGGTGCGCAATGTCGCCGGTGCCGGCGGCACGATCGGCACGGCCGAAGCGGCACGCGCCCGGCCCGATGGACAGGCCATCCTGCTCTCGCCAGTCGGGCCGATGGCGATCCAGCCGCATTTCCGCCCTGGGCTGTCCTACGGGCTGCAGAATTTCGCGGCGATCTGCCAGGTGGCCGACAGCCCCGTGGTGATGATGACGCCCAAGACCTCCGGCCTGCGGACGGTCGCGGACGTCGTTACGCGCGCGCGGGCCGAGGGCGAGGGTTTCCCCTTCGCCTCCACCGGCGCGGGCAGCATCCCGCATATCTCCAACGTTGCCCTGATGCGCCTGGCAGGGATCACGATGAACCATGTCCCCTATCGCGGCTCGGGCGAGGTCATGCTCGCCTTCCAGCAGGGGCAGGTGCAGCTCTTCACCGACCAGACGCTGCTGATCCGCCAATACGACCTGCACCCGATCGCCTTCCTGACCGAGGCGCGCAATCCGGAATTCCCGCAGGTGCCGACCATGCGCGAGCAAGGCTACGACCTCGTCTACACGATCTGGACCGGGCTCTACGCGCCGGCCGGCACGCCGGAACCGATCATGGCGCGGCTCGAAGCCGCCTGCGAACGCACCATGCGCCACGCCGACGTCGTGGCCGGCATGGCCCGTGTCGCGCAGCCCATCCTGTATCGGAACCGCGCGGATTTCGCAGCGTTCTCGCAAAGCGAGAGCGAGAAGTTCCGCGCACTGATCGCAGCAGCGGGGTTGCGTTCGGCTGAGTAGGTAGCACGCAAGGAGGGCGCTGCCCTCCCTGCACCCTCCCGCCAGGTGGCAGTGCCACCTGGACCGCCGGGATTAGGCCGCAGGCAAAGGGTCGGTGCCCTTGATCTCGAGGGCTTCGAGGACGCGCGAGACACAGTTGTAGCCGGCGATCGTCACGGTCAGTTCCACCAATTCGCGCGGCGGGAACAGGGCGCGAACGGCCGACGCGACATCGTCGGGCACATGCACCTGCCGCGTCATCGCGTCGCAATAGGCCAGCGCCGCACGCTCCGTCGCGTCGAATACCGTCGCACCTTCCCAGGCCGGCAGGGCGTCAAGTTGCGCCTGGGTCATGCCCTCGGCCAGCGCGATCGGCGCATGCGCATCCCATTCGTAGGACGCGCCATTCATCGCGGCGATCCGGCAGATCACCATCTCCCGCAGCCGGCCCGACAGCGTGGACTTCCAGCGCACCGCGTCGAACATGGTGATCCAGCCCTGCGCGACCGGCGGGGCGTGCAGCAGCATCCGGTGCAGGTGCCCGATCTTCTTGCGCGAGGCACGGATCGTGTCCGCTGCCTCGCGCAGATGGGGTTGCGCGGGATCGGCATAGGGAATGCGGGCCATCGGTTCGTTCCTCCGTCGCGCCGAGTGTGGCGCGCGACAGGCAACCCGTGAAGTCAGGCAGGACGGCGGCGCAGCAGGTATCGCTGCCGGCCATCCATCACCAGCTCGCCCTTCTGGTTGTGCACCGTGCTCCGCAGGCCGATCACGCCGGTCGTGCGCTGCGGCGTCACCTCATCCACCTCCAGCGCGGCATACAGCGTGTCGCCGACGAAGACCGGATGCAGGAAGCGGGAGGACTGGTCGAGGAAGCCCTTCAGCGATTCCTCGACCAGATGCGGGAACATCCCCGCCCCTGCCGCGGTCTGGATCACCACCTGGAAGCCATGCGCCAGCATGTGCGGCATGCCTCGCGCGCGGCAGTATTCCGCGTCGTAATGCACCGGGTGGTTGTCGCCGGATGCCGCCTGGAAGGCGAGGAAGATCGCCTCCGTCATGGTGCGGCTCGGCAGGACGAAGCGCTCGCCGAGGGTGAAATCCTCAAACCAACGTTGCGTGGGGACCATGCGATGGGCGGCGGGATCGAAAGCGGTCATGCCCCCAGGTAGCCGAGTTCGCGATCCCGCGCGACATTCGCCGCATCGCGCGCCGCCGGATCGCCGAAGCCGCCGCCGCCCGAGGTCTCCAACCGCACGACGTCGCCCTTCAGCAGCCGCACCGCATCCGACTTCGGCGCGATCGGGGTCGCGACGCCGTCGCGGACGCGCAACAGGCGTCCCAGGCTGCCCGGCTGCCCGCCGGCAAGGCCATAGGGCGGGAAGCGGAAGCGATCCATGTTCGCGGTGAACACGCCGGCAGGGCTGTCCAGCCGCCATTCCCGTACCAGCCCCAGCCCGCCACGATGCTGCCCGGCTCCGCCCGAACCGGGCACCAGCCCGTAGTGGGTGATGGTCAGCGGCATCTGGCTCTCGATCATCTCGACCGGGATGTTGGAGTTGTTGTGCATGCCGAAGGACCAGGCGTTCACACCGTCCTTGGCCGGGCTCGCCCCGGTGCCGCCGATCTCGATCTCGACCAGCACCTCTCGCCCGCCGTCCTCGGCCTCGGTCTGGAAGGTCGCGACATAGGACCCGCCGTAGTAGGCGGCCGGCATGCGGTCCGGCAGCGCCTGGTGCAGGCAGCCGAACATCACATTCGCTAGGCGGTGCGACACGGCGACCCGATGCGCGACCGAGGCCGGCGCGCGGCACGACGTGACGCTGCCCTCGCGATGGATGATGCGCACCGGCCGGTAGCAACCGGCATTGGCCGGCATCGCGCCATCCGTCGCGGCGATGATCGCGTAGTAGACCGCGCAGTTCGACATGGCAGGCGTGCAGTTGATCGGGCCGCGCTGCTGGTCAGCGCAGCCGGTCAGGTCCACCTCGATCGTGTCCCCCGCCACGGTCAGCACGGCGTGCAGCCGCACCGGATCGCCGGTCACGCCGTCATCGTCCAAGAAATCCTCGAACTCGTAGCGGCCATCCGGCATGGCGCGGATCGCCGCCCGCATCGCCGTCTCGCTCATGTCGAGGATGCGCCCGGTTGCCTCGATCAGTGCCGCCGCGCCGTAGCGCGTGGCGAGCCGCTTGATCGACGCCGCGCCGACCTCAAGGCTCGCGAGTTGCGATTGCAGGTCGCCCAGCATCAGCCCGGGCTTGCGGACGTTCTGGCCGATCATCGCCCAGATCGCCTGGTTGAGCACGCCCTTCTCGATGAGCTTCAGCGGTGGGATGCGCAGGCCTTCCTGGAACACTTCGGTCGCCGTGGCGGCATAGGAGCCCGGCGCCATCCCGCCCATGTCGATGTGGTGGCAAAGCGTGCCGACATAGGCGATGCGCTTGCCGTCATGTTCCACCGGCTTGAAGGCCAGCACGTCGTTCAGGTGCTGCCCGCCGCAATAGGGGTCGTTGGCGATGACGACATCGCCTTCGTCCCAGTCCGCCGCATCGACGAAGCGGTCGAGCAGCGTGCGCAGCGCCGCACCCATGGAATTCAGGTGCTGCGGGATGCGTGCCGATTGCGCGACGTTGTTGCCCTCGGCATCGAAGACCGCCGTCGAGTAGTCGAGCAGTTCGCGCACGGTGGTCGAGCGGCTGGTGCGCCAGATGGTGATGTCCATCTCGGCCGCGGCGGCGGTCAGCGCGTTGCGGATGACCTCGATCTCGATGGGTCCGAGCATCACGCCGCCTCCTTCTTCGCGATCAGCGTCCCGGCGGCGCCGAGCCGCGCCGTCCAGCCGCGCGCGATCCAATGGGTCGCGAAGGCTTCCTCGACCACGGCGGGGCCTTCGATGGTGTCGGTGGCGCGCAGCGCGTCGCGGTCCCACACCGGCACGTCACGCCAGTCGCCGCCTTCGAAGACGCGGCGCGCGCCCTTGCGCGCGGGCCGGTCGGCCGGCGGCGGATCGCCGGGTTCGGGCTTGTCGAGCAGCCCCGTCGCGATGGCACGCAGCGTGACGATCTCCACCGCCTCCTCGGGATTGGCATAGGAGAAGCGCTGGCGGTGGGTGGCGTGGAAGGCCTCGACCAGCGCGGCGAGATCGGCTTCGCCCGGTGTGGCGATCTCGCCCCAGGGGATCAGCAGTTCGAAGGCCTGGCCATGATAGCGCATGTCCGCCGCGATGATGATGCGCCGCCGCTCCGGCGCGATGCCGTCCTCGGCGAGGCGCGCATCGGCATCGGCGCGCAGGGCAGCCACCGCGGCGCCGATCTGCGGCAGTTGCGCCGGAACCGCGCGCAGCAGCCGCGTGCGCGCGATGTCCTGCGTCAGGTCGGAGAACAGGATGCCATAGGCCGACAGCGTCCCCGGCTCGCGCGGGAAAGCCACTTCCGCCATGCCAAGTTCGCCCGCTACCTCGGTCGCATGCAGCCCGCCGGCGCCGCCGAAGGACAGCAGGCAGAAATCGCGCGGATCGAGCCCCTTCTCGAACAACGACAGGCGGATCGCCGCGCCGAGATTGGCGTTGGTCACGGTCAGCACGCCCTCGGCCGCCTGTTCCACGCCAAGGCCGAGCGGCGCGCCGACCTTCGCCTCAAGTGCGGCGCGCGTACCCGGCATGTCGAGCTTCATCATGCCGCCGAGGAAGAAGTCCGGATCCAGCCGCCCGAGCGCGAGATTGGCATCCGTCACGGTCGGCTCGGCCCCGCCGCGGCCATAGGCCACCGGCCCCGGCCGCGCGCCGGCGCTGCGTGGCCCGACGGTCAACCGCCCACCCGCATCCACCGCGGCGATGGAACCGCCGCCCGCGCCGATGGTGCGCATCTCGACCATCGGCAGGCGCACCGGCAGCCGGTCGATCTCGCCCTGGGTGATGACCGACACGCGCCCGCCCTGCACCACCGACACGTCGTAGGATGTGCCGCCCATATCCACCGCGACCAGGTTCGGCCGCGCCAGCAGGGCCGCGAGCCGGCCCGCCGCGAGCGTGCCGCCCGAAGGCCCCGACAGCAGCAGCCGTGCGGGCTGTTCCGCCGCCATGCGCAGGCTGCACACACCGCCATTGGATTGCACCAGGAAGACCAGCGGGTGGAAGCCGCCCTCGCCGAGCCGCGCTTCCAGCCGATCGAGATAGGCCTTCACCACCGGCACCAGCAGCGCGTTCAGCACGGTGGTCGATGTGCGTTCGTATTCGCGGATCTCGGGCGAGATCTCCGACGACAGCGACACCGGCAGATCGGGACGTGCGGCGCGCAGGAGTTCGGCAAGTCGCTGTTCATGCGCCGGATTGGCATAGGCGTGCAGCAGCGACACGGCGACGCATTCGGCCCCGAGGGCCGCGATGCGCTTGACCAGCGCCGGGATCGCCGTTTCATCGAGCGGCAGTTCGGCGCTACCGTCGGCGCGCATGCGCTCCGGCACGCCGAGCCGCCGGTCGCGCGGGATCAGCGTCGGGAAGGGTTCCGGCGTAAGGCCATAGATGTCGCGCCGGACGTGACGGTTGATTTCGAGCACATCCTCGAAGCCCGCGGTGGTCAGCAGCACGCCCTTGGCAAGCTTCCGCTCCAACACCGCATTGGTCGCGATGGTAGTGCCGTGCAGCAGCAGCCCGACATCGACCAGCGCGAAGCCGAAGCGTTCCGCGGCTTCGGTGACACCGCGCAGCAAGCCGATGGACGGGTCCTCCGGCGTGGTCGGCGTCTTCCAGGCCTGCGCGATGCCGTGCCGGGCGTCGAGGACCTGAAGGTCGGTGAAGGTGCCGCCGATATCGACGGCGATGCGCACAGGGCGCGCGGTGTCGGTGAGTGTCACGCGGAATGTCCCGGAATTGGTCAGTTCATGACGGCGGGCAGCCACAGCGCCAACCCGGGAAAGACCATCAGAATGGCCACCGCCAGCAGGTAGACGCCGAGGAAGGGCATGACGCCCACGAAGACATCAGTGATTGGGCCAGGTTTGCTGCGCATGCCCTGCAGCACGTACATCACCGTCCCGTCGGGCGGGCTGATCTGGGCAATCTCCACCAGCATGGTGACGATCACGCCGAACCAGATCGGGTCGTAGCCAAGGGCCACCACCACCGGGAACACCACCGGCACCGTGGTGATGATCATGGAGAAACCCTCCATGAAGGTGCCGAGCGCGACATAGAGCGCGATGATGCAGAGCATGATGCCCCAGGGCGGGATCGGCAGCCCGGCGATCAGCGCGGCAAGCGCCTGCGGCACGTTGATGGTGGTCAGGATGTAGTTGAGCAGATAGGCGCCGAACAGGATCAGCCCGAGCAGCGCCGTGTTGCGGGCCGTCGCCTCGGCCGAGGCGTTCAGCATGCGGAAGTTCAGCCGCCCCTCCAAGGCCGCGAAGCCCGCCGCCCCCACCACGCCGAGTGCCGCCGCTTCGGTCGGCGTTGCCAATCCGCCATAGATCGAGCCGAGCACCAGCAGGATCAGCATCATGGTCGGCAGCAGGTCGACCAGCGCGCGCAGCTTCTCGGCCATCGGCAGCGGCGGCGGCCGGTCCATCGGGTTGCGCAGGCCATGCGCGAGGATGACGAGGATGAAGAGGCCCGTCACCAGGATCGAGGGCAGCAACGCGGCGATGTAGAGCGCCCCCACCGATGTCTCGGTGATCAGCCCGTAGATGATGAAGGTGATCCCGGGAGGGATCAGGTTGCCCAGCGCCCCGCCGGCGGCAAGCGAACCCAGCACCATTCGCTGGCTGTACTTGGTGTCCTGGAAATAGGGCAGCGCCACCGAGCCCATCGTCGCGGCCGTCGCGACCGAGGAACCGGAGATCGCCGAGAACACCGCGCAGGAGACGATGTTGGTGTGCAGCAGCCCGCCCGGCATCCGGTTCAGCCAGACATTCAGGGCGCGGTACAGCCGGTCCGACAGCCCGGCGCGCAGCAGGATTTCCCCCATCAGCAGGAATAACGGCACCGCCACCAGTACGAAGTTGGAGGACGGCGCCCACAGCGTCTGGCCGAGGAAGGTCCACCAGGGCCGGTCGGAGAACAGGAATCCCGTCAGCACGCCGAGCGCGCCGAGCACGGCCGCGATATAGACGCCGGAGCCGAAGAAGATGACGAAGACACCGGTCAGCATCAGGATCTCGGCGACCGGCAGGGCCTGGCCGGTCGTCGCCGCGGCGAAGACGGTGACGCCGAGCAGCGCCAGCAAGAAGACGATCGCGATCAACGGTGTTCACCCTCATGCGCCATGGCGACGGCTTCGAGCGCCTCCTCGGTCTCGTCCTCCAGCGTGCGTGACCCGAGTAGGCCGTCGAGCGCGCCCCCCTGCCCCGCCAGCAGCGCCAGCACGGATTCCAGCAGCAGCACGACGCAGGCGATCGCGAAGGTCGTGATGCCGAAGGCCCAGATGCCCTGCGGCCACACCATCTCGATGCGCAGGGCCGAATTGTCATGCGCGTTGAACAATTCGCTCTCCGCCACGAGGTCCCACGCCGCCCAGACGATCAGCACCGCCAGAACCGTCAGCAGCGCGAGCGAGAAGATATGCAACGGCGCGCGCAGCCGCACCGGCAGGCGGTTCACGAAGACATCGACGCGGATATGCGCCCGGCGGAACAGCGTATGCGCCAACGCCCAGGCGATGCCCCCCGCCAGGGTGTAGCCCGTGACTTCCACCGTCGCCTGGGAGGAAAAGCCGAAGAAGGCGCGCGCCACGATGTCGAAGGTCATGAACAGCGCGCAGACGAAATAGGCCCAGCCCGCGACATGGGCCATGACCGCCGCCGCCGCGGCGACCGCGCGCCGCAGCGCGCGGACCGCCACGAGCGGCGCTGGCGAGGCGCCGGCCGCGCCGCTCACCCGCCGAAACGCACGCCGGAAATCGGCGCGATCACCTCATTGTAGACTTCGCCACAGCGCGCGCCGCAGCGGCGCACCCAGCCGGGCAGCACCACTTCGCGGAAGATGCGGCGCGCCTCCGCGCGGTCGGCGTCGCTCGGGGCCACCTCGGTCATCGGCCGCGGCGCGACGGTGTGGATGCGGCATTCGGCGGCGCGACCGATGTTGCAGTCGATGCCGTCGCGCGTCGCCGCCTCGCCAAGCGCCCATTGCGCGTCCGACACTTCCTTCATCGTCGCTTCCAGGAAGGTGCGGACCTGCGGGTCGAGTCGGTTCCACCAGGCGAGGTTCACCATGTAGCCCGCCACCGCCCAGGACACCGGCAGGGCCGAGATATGCGTGGTCACTTCCGGCCAGCGTGCCGCCGCACCCGACCCGCTGCCGGTGATGGCGCAATCCACCACGCCGCGTTCCAGCGCCGAATAGACCTCCGGGAAGCCGATGCTGACCGGCTGCGCGCCGAGGGCGGTGAAGAAATCGACCAGCGAGTTGCCGAAGGTGCGAATGCGACGGCCGCGCAGGTCCGCCAGGCTGCTGAACGGCGCCCGGCAGAACACCACCTGCGCCGGGAAGGGGTAGAGTGCCACCAGCCGCACCCCGAAGCGTTCGAGGTCTCGGTTGGCTGCCGGGATGATCGCCTCGGCGATGCGCTTCGCATCGCTGATGTCGGGCGCGAGGCCCGCGAGGTCCACGCCATCCAGGATCGGCACGTCGCCCGACAGGGTCGTCAGCGTGCCGGCGCCGATCTCCACCTGGCCTGACCGGACCAGGCGCACGATCTCATTGCCGGCGAGACTGCGTTCGGCATGGGTGGCCAGCGTGACCTGGACCCGCCCGCCGCTGCGTTGGCCGGTGGCATCGCGCAGGATCGGCTGGTCGACGCGCGTATACTGCGGCTGGGTCGGCAGGGGCTGGGTGACGGCGACGACGCGCACCGGCGGCCCGGCCGGCAGGCTCGGGGCCTGGGCATGGGCGGTCACCGACATCATCGCTGCGCCGACCATTCCGGCGAATACATGTCGCAGCATAGAAACCTCCTGCTTTGGGCCGGTGGGTCCAGCCTTCGTGATACTCGACCATGCAGCGGAATATCCGTCGAGGGGCGCCCGGGAAGCCATCTTCGCGGCCTGGCCGTTGGCTGCTGCCGGTCACGGCATGGCCTGCCCATGCGGGTGGCACCTCGGTGCGCCGTTCGCTGCATTTTCGGATCGTTTTGCATTAGGATCGCCGGACGTCCGGACCAGCGAGGAGAATTTCGCATGCACGGCCTGCTGATGCTGGCTCTCGCCCTTGCAGCCCCGTCCGATCGCCCGCTGCAACCGATCCAGGCCACGACGGCGTTCGACGGCACCTGGTCCGGTACCGGCACGCTGACGCAGCGGCGCGGCCGGGGCACCGCCTGCGGAGCGGACACGATGGATCGCCGCTTCACCATCCAGGGCGGCCAGATCAATTTCGACTACGACACCCGTTCCGGCGTCAGATTCAACGGCCCGATACAGGCCAATGGCAGTTTCGACGTCGCCAGCGGCGCCAATCGCTGGCAGGGCCAGGTGAGCGGGTCGGAAATGACCGCCACCTATACCGGCCCACAATGTATCCGCACTTTCCAGATGCACCGCCGGCGCAACTGAGCCCGGCCGGTTGCGCCCAGAGGCGGCGCGGGCTACCGCGCCGCCTGTGACCGCCCCCCTCCGCACCGCCGATTTCAACTTCGACCTGCCCGATGAGCTGATCGCACAGTCCCCCGCGCGCCCCCGCGACGCGGCGCGGATGCTGGTGGTCGGGTCGCAAGGCATGACGGATGCCGGGGTGCGCGACCTGGCCGGCCTGCTGCGCCCCGGCGACATCATGGTGGTGAACGACACCAGCGTGATCCCCGCCCGCCTGCACGCAAGGCGCGGCCAGGCGCGGATCGAGGTCATGCTGAACCGCGCCGAGGGCGGCGGCGTCTGGCATGCGCTGATCCGCAATGCCCGGCGCCTGCGCGCCGGCGACGTCATCGCCATCGAGGGCGCGGAAGCCTGCGCCGCGACGGTGGTCGGCGCACCCGAAGGCGGTGCGGCGCTGCTCGATTTCGGGCCCGACCAGGCGGCCCTGGCCTCCGCGCTGGAAGCCGCCGGCGAGATCCCCCTGCCCCCCTATATCGACCGTCCGGACGGGCCTCGCCCGGAGGATACCGCCGACTACCAGACCATCTTCGCCCGCCAGCCCGGCGCCGTCGCGGCCCCCACCGCCAGCCTGCACTTCACGGAGGAGGTCCTGGCGGCGCTGTCCGCACGAGGCGTGGCGCGCGCGACGGTCACGCTGCATGTCGGCGCGGGGACCTTCCTGCCCCTGCGCGGTGACGACCCGCGCGCGCATCGCCTGCACGCCGAATGGGGCGAGGTCAGCGCCGAGGCGGCATCCGCCATCAACGCCGCACGGGCGAACGGCGGACGCATCGTCGCCATCGGCACCACCGCGCTGCGCTTGCTGGAAAGCGCGGCGGACGAGGCCGGCCGGCTGCATCCCTTCCGTGGCCTGACCGACATCTTCCTGCTGCCGGGCCATCGCTTCCGCACCGCCGATCTGCTGATGACGAACTTCCACCTGCCCAAGAGCACGCTGTTCATGCTGGTCTGCGCCTTCGCCGGCACCGACAGGATGAAGGCCGCCTATGCGCACGCCGTGGCGCGGGGCTACCGCTTCTACTCCTATGGCGATGCGACACTGCTGGAGCGCGCGGCATGACCCTGCATTGGACCAAGGCCGCCACCGACGGCGCCGCCCGCGCCGGCACGCTGCACACGGCGCATGGGGAGGTACCGACCCCCGTCTTCATGCCCGTCGGCACGGCCGGCACCGTGAAGGCGATGACGGCCGATGCCGTGCGCGCGACCGGCGCGCGCATGGTGCTCGGCAATACCTATCACCTCATGCTGCGGCCGGGGGCGGAACGCGTCGCGCGGCTCGGCGGGCTGCACCGGATGATGGATTGGCACGGTCCGATCCTGACGGATTCCGGCGGCTTCCAGGTCATGTCCTTGTCCGGCCTGCGCAAGATGGACGAGCAGGGCGTGACCTTCCAGAGCCACATCGACGGATCGAAGCATCGCCTGACACCCGAACGCAGCGTCGAGATCCAGCATCTGCTGGGTGCCGACGTGACCATGTGCCTCGATGAATGCACGCCCTTTCCGGCGACGGAGACGCAGGCGGCGGAGTCCATGCGGCTGTCGATGCGCTGGGCGGCGCGCTGCCGTGCGGCTTTCGTCGAACGCGAAGGCCATGGATTGTTCGGCATCGTGCAGGGCAGCACCTATCCGGGCTTGCGAGCGGAAAGCGTGGATGCGCTGACCGGCATCGGCTTCGAGGGCTATGCCGTGGGCGGCCTCGCAGTCGGTGAGGGCCAGGAGATGATGTTCTCCGTGCTCGACACCACCATGCCGCTTCTGCCGTCCGGGAAGGCGCGCTACCTGATGGGTGTGGGCACGCCGTCGGATCTCGTGGGCGCGGTGGCCCGCGGCATCGACATGTTCGACTGCGTGATGCCGACGCGGTCGGGGCGCACCGGTCGTGCCTATACAAGCCGCGGCATGCTGAACATGCGCAATGCGCGGCATGCCGATGACGGCGGCTCCATCGATCCGGACTGCAACTGCCCGGCCTGCACGCGGCATTCGCGTGCCTATATCCATCACCTGTTCAAGGCAGGGGAGATGCTCGGGCCGATGCTGCTGACCTGGCACAACATCCAGTATTACCAGGACCTGATGGCGGAGTTGCGCCGCGCCATCCTCGCGGGGAACTTCACGGAGACCGCAGCGCGGCTCGAAGCCGGCTGGCGCAACGGCGAGCAGGAGAAGGCGGCATGAGCAGCGCCCCCGACCACGACTATTCCGGCCTGACGCAGCTCGGCCAGCCCACGCGCCTGCCGACAAACCCGGAGGAAGCGCTGCTCGAGCGCGTGCCCGCGCCGCATCAGTCGCTCCGGTACTGCGTGCGCTTCACCGCGCCGGAATTCACCTCGCTCTGCCCGCTGACGGGACAGCCGGATTTCGCGCATCTGGTGATCGACTACGTGCCCGGCCAATGGATCGTCGAGAGCAAGTCGCTCAAGAACTACCTCGCTTCCTTCCGCAATCACGGCGCCTTCCACGAGGCCTGCACGCTCGACATCGCGCAGCGGCTGGTCGGCCTGCTGGCGCCGGCCTGGCTGCGTATCGGCGGGTATTGGTATCCGCGCGGCGGCATCCCGATCGACGTGTTCTGGCAGTCGGGCGATGCGCCGCAGGGCGTGTGGATCCCGCCGCAGGATGTGCAGCCCTATCGCGGGCGCGGCTGAGAGGCCGTACGATCAGATCTCCGCGTAGATCTCGATCACATTGCCATCCGGGTCGCGAAAGAAGATCGTCCGGTGGCCGAATGCATGGTCGGTCGGCGGCGAGACGAGCGCCACGCCCTGCGCTTCCAGTTCCGCCACGCAGGCCGCGACCATCGGCGGCGGCACGCGGAAGGCCAGTTGGACGGACAACGCGCCCTTTGCGGGCGGCGGGTCGTCGAAGCGCCCGCCATGCGTCGTCAGCGCCAGGATGGTGGCGCCGATGCGATATTCGAACCAGCGCTCGCTAAGTTGCCGTTCGAGCGCGAACCCCATCACTTCCCCGTAGAAGTGCCGCATCGCCGCGAGGTCGCGTGCGAAGATCACGGTGTAGTCGATCTGGCGGATATGGCTCAGGGCGCGCATGAGGCCAGTCTCGCGCGGCGGGTACGGAAGGGCCAGACCGCGCGGCGCGACTGCGCTATGAAGCGGACTTCGACCATGGACCCTCGCCCCGCCATCCAGTCCCAGGCCCTTGCCCTCGGCTTCGACACCGTGGGCTTCGCCCGCGCCCATCTCGCCCCCGAGGTGCGCGCGCGCCTGTTGCATTTCCTCGCCGAGGGCCGGCACGGGTCGATGGGCTGGATGGCGGACCGCGCAGAGCAGCGCGCCCATCCCCAGGCACTGTGGCCCGAGGCCGTCTCGGTTGTCGTGCTCGGCCAGAATTACGGCCCCGCTTCGGACCCGCTGGAAACCCTGGCGCAGCGGGACCGCGCGACGGTCAGCGTCTATGCCCGCAACCGTGACTACCATGACCTCGTTAAGAAGCGGCTGAAGGCGCTCGGCCGCTGGATGGCAGAGACCTGGCCGGGCGCCGGCATCAAGGTCTTCGTGGACACCGCCCCGGTCGCCGAGAAGCCGCTCGCCCAGGCCGCTGGGCTCGGTTGGCAGGGCAAGCACACCAACCTCGTCTCGCGTGGCTTGGGGTCGTGGCTATTCCTCGGCGAGGTCTTCACCACCCTTGATCTCGGCGCCGATGCGGCGGAGGTCGATCATTGCGGGTCGTGCCGCGCCTGCCTCGATGCCTGCCCGACCGCGGCCTTCCCCGCGCCGTATCAATTGGATGCGCGGCGCTGCATCTCCTACCTGACCATCGAGCATCGCGGGCCGATCGACCCCGAACTTCGCCCGCTGATGGGCAACCGCATCTATGGCTGCGACGACTGCCTGGCCGTCTGCCCGTGGAACAAGTTCGCGCGGGCGCATGCCGAACCGGCCTTCGCGCCGCGGGATGCGCTGCGCGCGCCGCTGCTCGCCGAATTCGCCGCGCTGGACGATGCCGGCTTCCGCGCGCTGTTCTCCGGCAGCCCGATCAAGCGCATCGGGCGCGACCGCTTCGTGCGGAACGTGTTGGTGGCGATCGGCAATTCGGCCGATGCTGCGCTGCGCCCCGTCGCGCAGACGCTCGCGGATGACCCCGACCCGGTGGTCGCGGAGGCCGCGCGCTGGGCGGCGGTCAGGCTGGAGGAGGCCGGATGAGGGACGACGCAGCCCTGGTGCTGTTCAGCGGCGGGCAGGATTCCGCCACCTGCCTCGCCTGGGCGCTGGACCGTTTCCGCCATGTCGAGACACTCGGCATCGACTACGGCCAGCGGCACCGGGTGGAACTCGATTGTCGCGCCGCCTTCCGCGCCGCCATCCCCGGCATCGAGCCCGACTGGGCGGCGCGGCTCGGCCCCGATCACACGCTGCGGCTCGATGCGCTTGGGGAGGTCTCCGACACTGCCCTGACGCGGGATGCCGAGATCCGCATGGGCGAGGACGGCCTGCCCAACACCTTCGTCCCCGGCCGCAACCTGCTGTTCCTGACCTTTGCCGCGGCGCTCGCCTATCGGCGCGGCATCCGACGCATCGTCGGCGGCATGTGCGAGACGGATTACTCCGGCTACCCGGATTGCCGCGACGACACGATCAAAGCGTTGCAGGTCGCGCTCAACCTCGGCATGGAGCGCCGTTTCGTTCTGGAAGCGCCGCTGATGTGGCTATCCAAGGGCGACACCTGGCGGCTGGCGGAACGGCTTGGCGGCGAGGGGCTGGTCTCGGCGGTGGTCGCGCATACCCATTCCTGCTACCTGGGCGACCGAACCCACCGTCACCCCTGGGGCTTCGGCTGCGGCACCTGCCCGGCCTGCGAATTGCGCGCCAAGGGCTGGCAGGATTTCGTGGCGGAGAGACTATGACCCTGACCCCGCGCGCCGAGGGTGTGCTCGCCCTGATCGGCTTCGGCCTGTGCATTCCTGCTGCGAACTGGCTGATCGGCCATGCCGGGACCGTCTGCGTGCCGAACGGGCCCTGCCTGGTGCCAGTGGCTCCGGGGCTGATGGCGCCGTCGGGCGTGCTGATGATCGGCCTCGCGCTGGTGCTGCGGGACCTGGTGCAGCGGCGGCTCGGCCTCGGTTTCGCGGCCGGCGCGGTGCTGGCTGGCGCAGCGCTGTCGGCCTTCCTCGCGCCGCCGTCACTGGTGCTGGCCTCGGCGGTCGCCTTCCTGCTCAGCGAATTCGCCGACCTCGCCGTCTACACGCCGCTGCAGAAGCGCGGGCTGGTGCTCGCCGTGGCGGCGAGCGGCGCGGTCGGGCTGCTGGTGGATTCCGTCGCCTTCCTCTGGCTCGCCTTCGGCAGCCTGGATTTCCTGGCCGGCCAAGTCGTCGGCAAGGCCTGGATGATGCTGATCGCCCTGCCCTTCGTGCATCTGCTCCGCCGGCGCGATGCGCGGCTCGGCATCCAGCCGGCCTGACCATTGACCAACCCGGCCTGACGCCCTTCAGGTTGCGCATGCCCCAAAGGATGCATCGAGCATGACCAACCTTCCCATCCCCTCCGCCGACGCTGCGACCCGGGCCGAGATCATCGATTGGCTCGAGCGCTTCTTCGTCTGCGTGCGCGAGGTGGATTTCAAGAGCGCCTACTCCTTCTGGCACGACGACATCGTCATCTTCGGCACCTATCAGGAGTTGGTGCGTAGCCGTCAGACCTGGACCGACACGCAGTGGTCGAATGTCTGGCCGCGCACCAAGGACTTCACCCTCGACGCCGCGAATACCGAGGTGCTGCTGTCCGGCGACGGGTCCATGGCGGTGGCGATCCTGCCCTGGACCAGCACGGGGTGGCATCAGGACGGCACGGAATTTCCCCGCCCCGGCCGGGCGACCATCGTGCTGCAGAAGCAGCCGGATGGGCGCTGGCTCGGCGTGCACAGCCACATGTCGCTCGGCCGCGGCGTGCCACAGGACAGCCACGGCAAGCGGCCGATCAAGGCGCGGTAAGGTTCGGGCGCCGCCGCGCAAGTGGCGCCCGAACGGCGTGGCGGCGCTCTACGCCGCCACCCTGGTCCCGGCGGCGCGCGCCGCGATGACCGCGCGTGTCGCGGGCAGCAGGTCCCGCCCATAGGCGATCGCATCCTCCAGCGGATCGAAGCCGCGGATCAGGAAGGTCGAGACGCCGAGCGCGTGATAGTCCGCCAGCGCCTCCGCCACCTGCAGCGGCGTGCCGACCAGCGCGGTGGTATTCGCCCCCGCGCCGACCGCGGCGGCGACCTCGGTCCACAGCCGCTTGTCGCGCACCGCCCCGCCCGACGCGGCAGCGAGCAGGCGGCGCGACCCCTCGCTTTCCGGCTTCGGATTAGCCTTGCCGAAGCGATCGCCGCGCAGCTCGCGGATACGGTCGAGGATGTCGCGCGCCCGCGCCCAGGCGGCCTCCTCCGTATCGCCCAGCACCGGGCGGACGGACAGGCTGAAGCGGATCGTCGTCGGGTCGCGCCCTGCCCGCGCGGCGCTGGCGCGCACCTTGGCGATGGTCTCGCGCGCCTGGTCCAGCGTCTCGCCCCAGAAGGCATAAACATCGGCGTGGCGGCCGGCGGCCTCGATCGCCGCGTCGGAGGATCCGCCGAAGAAGATCGGGATATGTGGCTGCTGCACCGGCTTGATCTCAGAAAACGCGCCGCGCAGCCGGTAATGCGTCCCGTCATGGTCGAACGGCGCCTCGCTGGTCCAGACGCGGCGCAGCAGGCCGACATATTCGTCGCTGCGCGCATAGCGCTGCCCGTGGTCGAGGAAGTCGCCATCCTGTTGTTGCTCGGCCGGATTGCCGCCGGTGATGATGTGGATCGCCGCGCGGCCACGGCTCAACTGGTCGAAGGTCGCGAATTGCCGCGCGGCGAGCGTCGGCGCGATGAAGCCGGGCCGATGCGCCACCATGAAGCCGATGCGCGTGGTGTTGGCCGCCGCATGGCTTGCGACCAGCAGCGTGTCCGGATGCGTGGAATGCCAGGCGACGAGGACGCGGTCGAAGCCGCCGTCCTCATGCGCGCGGGCGAAGCGCACGACGTAGTCGGGATCGAGGATCGGCCCGGAAGGCGGATGGATCTCGGATGATTTCCGGTGGGAGATCATGCCGATGAACTCGAGCGGATGATGCGTCATGATGCGATGACCCCAATGCGTCAGGCGATGGACAGGCGGCGCAACGCGACACCGGTCGCGGCGTGGTCGGCGGCGACGCGGGCGCCGAGTTGTTCGGGCGTCAGCGCTTCCGGTCGCAGCCCGAAGCGGCGCAGCGCCGCGGCGATCTCGGCTTCGCCCAGCGCCTCATTGAAGGCGGCGTTGAGCCGCGCGACGACCTCCGGCGGCGTGCCGGCCGGCGCGAACAGCGCGAACCAGCCGCCCGACGGCCAGCTCCGGCCGGTGCCCTGTTCGAGCGCGGTCGGCAGATCCGGGAAGGCGTCCCAGCGATCCTCACCAAGTGTAGCGACAGCGCGCAGCCGCCCCGCCACGACATGCGGCGCCGTGATCGGATCGAGCATCACATGGCAGTCGCCGGTCACCACGCTGGTGGCTGCCGGTGCGCTGCCCGGGAAGGGCACGTGCACGGCCTCGAAGCCACCCTCATCGGCCAGAAGCGCGCCGCGCAGATGCCCCGCCGATCCGATCCCCGCCGAGGCATAGTTCAGCTTGCCCGGATTGGCGCGACCATAGGCGACGAGTTCCGCCAGGCTTTGGATCGGCAGGGACGGATTCACAGCGACGATGCTGTAGCTTTCGCCGGCCGAAGCGACCGGCGCGAAGGCGCGCAGTGGATCATAGCCGACGTTGGACAGATGCGGCGCGATGGTCAGGTTGCCGGCGGAGGCATTCAGCAGCGTATAACCATCGGGCCTGCTGTCGGCGACAAAACGCGCCCCGACCGCGCCCCCTGCCCCGGCGCGGTTTTCCACCACGACAGGCACGCCAAGCCGCGCCTGCAGTGCGCGCGCCATGGTGCGGGAGACGTTGTCGTTCGTCGCCCCTGGCGGAAAGGGGCAGACATAACGGATGGGGCGCGAGGGGAAGTGTTCAGCGGCCCGCGCGATGGACGGCAGCGCGAGGGTGGCCGCGAACAGCGCGCGGCGCGACGGGCGAAGAAGGGTCATTCCGAAAGGCTCCCGGATTGCTGGGCATGTGAAAGGGCGAGGCGCCCGGCCGCGAGATGCGCGGCATCGGCGGTCGGCACGTGGACGCGCGCGCATTGCACGTCGCGCCAATGCCGTTCGAGCGGCAGGGTGCGGTCATGCGCGTGGTTGCCGGCGAGGGCGACGGCACGCTCCACCGCGCGCACCGCATTGTCGGCGAGCGTCACCTTGTGCAGACCGCTTTCCGTCGCGGTCAGCGGGTGGCCGGAATCGGTGGCGAAGGCGACCGCCTCTGTGATGCGCGCATTCGCGGCCAGCAGGCCCTCGATCTCGCCGACCGCCTCCTGCACGCGCGGCAGGGTGGCGAGCGGCGCGCCGAGGCTGCCCGGCACGCGATCATGCAGGAAGCGGAGGATCCAACGCCGGGCCGCGCGCGCGACGCCGGTATAGACCGCGGCGACGAGTATCGTCGTCCAGGCTGATTGCACCGCATCCGGCCGCCCCCAATCCGCGGCCGGCACCAGGCCGATGCCGTGGTCGAGCGGCACGGCCACATCGGTGAACACCACGTCCTGGCTGCCGGAAGCGCGCAGGCCGAGATGGTTCCACGCCGGGGCGACCTCGACGCCGCGCGCATCGGCGGGGACCAGGAAGACGCCGATGCGCGGCACCTCCTCCTCCGTGCGGGCGAGCACTTCCATCCAGCGCAGCCCCGGTGCGCCGGTGGCGTAGCGCTTGCGGCCGCTGATCGACCAATGCCCCGCCCGCAGCTGCGCGACCGTGGCCGGCAGGCCGCCGCGCGTGGGCGAACCAAGTTCGGGCTCGACGCGCAGCGCATTGATCAGCGCACCCGTGGTGACGGCATCCCGCCCGATGCGCTGGCGCAGTTCCAGCGGCCAGGCCGCGCTGCGCGCGATGGCCGCCTGCCGCACGAACTGCATGGCAAGCACGAGGGCCGTCGCGGGGCAGGCCTCGCCGACCTGCGTGACGGCCTCCGCTGCCAACCCGAGCCCTGCCCCGCCGCCGCCGAGCGCGGCCGGAACCGTCAACGACAGAATGCCCGCCGCATGCAGCCTTTCGATGCTGTCGAACGGAAAGGTGCCGTCGCGGTCATGCCGCGCGGCGGCCGTCGCGATGGCATCTAGCGTGGGTGTCAGCGTGTCGAGCCCACGCATTGTCGTCGTGGCGCCGGCCACACGATGGCCTGCCGCAGACCCGTGGAAGGCGAGGATACGGCCCGCATTCATCGGTGTCGCTCCGCGCCCGCGTTCACGCGGCCGCTGTCGTGATTCATCTGCGTCATGGCGCAAGGGTCCTCTGCTGCTGATTGCGAGGCGTGGCCCGGTCGAAGCTCCGGGCGCGGCGTGCTGTCGGGAATGGAGACGTCAGCGGCTTTCAGGCGGGCCGGCAGCGGCACCGCATCGAGCCCGGGGCGCAGCACCACGGGCTGGCGGCCCGATGCGTCCTGGATGTCGCGATGCTGGTGCGGATCATCGTCTCGTGGTCCTCGTCGGGTTGCGTCCTGGCCGCGCGCAACTTGCAACACTCATAGATCGTGGAGTCAAATATAAAACGATTATTGAAAGTATTTTATGCCTGGAGCACCTGGTGGCGCGCAGCCTCCTCGCCTGACAGGGTTCCGGAGAACGGCTTGGGCGGCAGCGGTCGTCCGACACCGTGAAACTCCGGGCCGGAACGGCGGATCACATGCACTCGCGCGCATCTCCTTACTGGCCTTCCTGATTCGGGACGCGCGCGCCGGGAGCCGATCATTTCCCCGCGCCGGCGCGAGGCAGAAGCCCTGCGCTGCGCCAATGAGCAGGAATGGATGGGTTTTCTCACGCTTGTTGATCGTGTTTTGGGTACGGCAGGATGTCCCCTCAATGACCCCATGGGACCCGCCGCCATGACGTTCCTCGCAGCAACCGACGGCCCAAATCCGGGCGAAGTCTGGCTCGTCGGCGCCGGCCCAGGCGATCCGGAACTGCTGACACTGCGGGCCGCGAATGCGCTGCGTCGCGCCGACCTCGTGCTGCATGACGCGCTGCCCGGGCGCGGCGTGCTCCGGCTGATCCGCGCGGGGGCCACGATCATCGCCGTCGGCAAGCGCAAGGCGGCGCCGGCGACGCCGCAATCAGCGATCATCGCCCGCATGATCGCGGGCGCGCGGGCGGGGCAGCGCGTCGTGCGCCTCAAGGGTGGCGACCCGTTCCTGTTCGGCCGCGGCGGGGAGGAAGCGAAAGCCCTTGCCGATGCCGGCATCCCCTGGCGCGTCGTGCCCGGTGTGACCTCGGGCACCGCCGCCCCGGCGGCGGCGGGCATTCCGGTCACCCATCGCGGTATCGCCAGCGCGGCGACCTTCGTGACCGGGCATGACGAAAGCGGCAACCTGCCGACCTCCGTCGATTGGGATGCGCTGGCGCGCAGCGGTGCCACGCTGGTCGCCTTCATGGCATTGTCGTGCCTCGATCAGATCGCGGTGCGCCTGATCTCGGCAGGGCTGCCGGCCGACACGCCGGTCTCGGTCATCTCGCAGGCCTCTCTGCCCGGCCAGTCGACGCTGGCGAGCACGCTCGGCTCCTGCACGCTCGCGGTGCGGCGCGCCGCAACCCCGACGCCGGCCCTGGTGGTGATCGGACAGGTTGCCGCTTTGGGCGGTGCCCTCGGAGCTTCGCTGCCGCAGAGGGTGCCGGACGTTCAGGGCGCTGCCCGCGCATCGTGACCAGCCGCGATGCCGCCAGGCAGGCCTGAGCGCCGACGCTCGCCTTCGGCGCCTCGCTGACGCTCACACCGGATCTGCTTGCGGCCTACAGCTTCGCGGAGGCCGCCGCGCGGCGTGCGGTCGAACGACTGCCGGGCGCAGTGGCGCGGCCCTGTGCCCGACCAACCCTCGCCGTCGCTGGTTGCTGTCTTTCCGCTCGGCAGCACCACTGAGGCCGACCAGCCACCGTGGCGCGCCCTGGCGGACCTCGCCTTGGCCGCCGTGCAATCCGCCTCCAAGCGCTGACGTAGAACCGCGCCGTTAACCCTCGCGATCAGATGGCGAAGTTTAGCGGTTCGACGATGGCGCGCTTGAGGCCGGCCGCCTGTGCCCGCCGCAGCAGGTCCTCGATCGTGATGCCCACCAGGCGGGCTTGGAGTCCAACCTCGAGTTCGCGCCACAAGGGTCCCAGCACCGCCGTTTGCAGCCGGCCGGCGAGGTCGCGCGGCGGGTCGGCTTCGTCCTGGACCGAGGCGACGATGTCGGACAGGCGCAGCTCGCGCGGCCGCCGCCCCAGGCGATAGCCGCCGCGCGGTCCGCGCACGCTGTCCAGCAATCCGGCGCGAGAGAGACTCTGGAACACCGGCTCCACGCCTCGTCGCGCGGCGCCGAGCCGATCGGCGATCTCCGCCGCGGCAACCAGTTCACCGGTGCGGCCGGCGTGGAAGGCAACGTCCAGCATGATGGCAATGGCGGTCAACGCCCGGTCGCGACGCAGGAGCATGGCGTTCCCCGAATCCTCCCAACGAGAGTTGCCGCAATCTCTACAACCCTCTGTCGTGGAATGCGAGCTGTCATGGCAGCCCCACCCCCTGAACCCGCGCTGCCGGACGTGATAAAGCCTGACGCATGGCTGATGGAAACGCCCGGCGCCGACGCGCGACCGCGAAACCGCCCGCAATGGCCGAACTCGCCCCGCCACGCGGGCGGCTGTTCGGCAGCATCCTCGAAACCGTCGGCGGCACACCGCTGGTGCTGCTGCCGCGCATCGCCGCGGCGGAGGGGCTGGCCGCGCGGATCGCGCTGAAGCTCGAATTCTTCAACCCGCTGGGATCGGTGAAGGACCGCATCGGGCTGGCGATGGTCGAAGCGGCCGAGCGCGAGGGACTGATCGCGCCGGGCCGCTCCGTGCTGGTCGAGCCGACGTCGGGCAACACCGGCATTGCGCTCGCCTTCGTCGCCGCGGCGAAGGGCTACCGGCTGATCGTCGTCATGCCGGATGGTGCCAGCATCGAACGGCGCCGCATGATGCGCCTGATGGGCGCGGAGCTGGAACTGACCCCGGCAAAGCGCGGCATGTCCGGCGCCATCACCCGCGCCGAGGCCATCCTCGCCGCGACGGCTGGCGCCTGGATGCCGCGGCAGTTCGACAATCCTGCCAACCCCGACATCCACGCCGCCACCACCGCCGAGGAGATCTGGGTGGACACGTCGGGCGAGGTGGACGCCATCATCGGCGGCCTTGGCACCGGCGGCACGCTGACCGGCATCGCCCGCGCGCTGAAGCCGCGCCGCAAGGGCCTGCGCGTGATCGGCGTGGAGCCGGCGGAAAGCGCGGTGCTGTCCGGCGATGATCCCGGCCCGCACGACATCCAGGGCATCGGTCCAGGCTTCAAGCCGGCCGTGCTGGAACTGGAGCGGCTGGACGCGGTGATGCGCGTATCGGAACGCGATGCGCTGGAGACAGCACGCCGCTGCGCGCGGGAGGAAGGGCTGCCGGTCGGCATATCCTCCGGCGCCGCCCTGTCGGCGGCGATCGAGGTCGCGCGTGAACCGGCGATGGCAGGCAAGCTGATCGTCGCCATCGCGCCGTCCTTCGCGGAACGCTATCTCTCGACGCGCCTTTTCGCCGGGCTCTGACGAAAAGGCGGCCGGGATCCCGCACGGAGATCCCGGCCGAAGGTTTCGGGAGGAAACGTCCTTCACACGGCCGCCAAGTCACGGCCCACCGGATGGCAGGCCGCTCCGCCGGCGGCAGGCGGAGCCCTCGAGCCGTTTCCATTTGCCCTGGCTCGCGGCAACGGCTGGCATCTTCGCCCGACCGAGCGATACCGCCCGATCACGATCTGCCTTAACCGGCCACCACCCAAGGCTGCGCCACGGAGAGCGGCCCGACGGGCCTCTCCCCGCAGACGGCACTGCGATGGAGCCGGATCACCTCGCCGGGAGCCGAGGCGACAACGCGATGGAGCAGCACCGCATTGTCCCACAGCAGCAGGTCGCCCGGCCCCCAGCGATGGCGATAGACGACCGCCGGATCCGTCGCGGCGGAGAAGAGGCGCGCGAGCAACCGTTCCCCCTCCTCGGCCGGCACGCCGAGCAGGCGTGTCGTCGTCCCCTCATTCACGAACAGGCTGCGGTGCCCGGTGGCGGGATCGAGCCGCACCGCCGGATGCGACGCCGGCGGATGCGCCGCGCGCAGCGAGCCGGCCAGCGGCGGTCGCGCGCGCCAGCCCGGTGCATCACCGCGGCAGCGCCGGTCGTGGTCGTGCTCGGCTTCCAGATACTCGATGCGCCAGCGCAGCCAGGGATCCAGCCTGTCATGGGCGAGGCCCTGATGCGCGAACAGGATCTCCCCCGCCGCGGCCGGCAGATGTTCCGCACGCAGCAGCGACAGCCGCGTCGGCGCCGCCCGCCAGGTCAGGTCGGCATGCCAGGCGAGGCCCGCATCCCCGAGGCCCTGCGGCGCATCGGCATTGCCCTCGACCACGATCTCCGGCTGTTCGACGTGGCGCGCATGGTCCAGGGCGTGGATCTCGGGCCGGCCGAGCCGACGCGTCACCAACGCCTGCGCCCCCGGCGGCAGCACCTGATCACGCAGCACGACGAGACCATGCGTCGCGACCAGGTCGCGCAGACCGTCGAATACGGAATCCGCGGCGTCGGGACGGACCGACACGCCTTCCAGCGCGACGCCGAAGCCCTCGTGCAGCGCCGTGGTCCTGGGCTGCGGTTCCTTCCAGACGGCGCTCACGGGTGCACCGCCGCGAGGAGCAGCGCCTCCGTGATCGCCGGGTCCCGCGGCGGATAGAGCACATGAAGGGCGACCCCGCCCGCGGCGGCAAGAATGGCGCCAAGCCAGGCCAGGGCGCCGGGCTTGAGCGCCGGCACGAACAGCATGCTGATCATGAGCCATGCACCCGCAACAGGCCCGCCGCGGCGAGCACGGCCAGCAGCACGGCGCCGCTGCCAATGGCACGCAGGGTGAGCGAGATCATGCCCGCCCCCCGATCGCACCGCGCCCACGGTCGAGCACGAGCCGCGCGACGCGCTCCGCCTCGGCGGGCGTATGGAAGCAGCGGCCGTGAAGATCCTCGACGCAGGGGTCGATTGCCGTGAACAGCCAGCCCTGGTCGGCGGTGGTGGCGACGCCGAGCAGGCGGCCATTGTCGATGATGGTTCGCGATTGGATCACGCCGATCCTCCTCCGGCGCGCGAGGCGGCGCCGGCTGCTGCGTTCTGAAATGGAAGGGGTCGTCTGGCGGTTAGTGGCCGCGACACATTCGACAGCGCCGACAGGCCCCGTGCGCGCGGGCCTGGCCATGGCGCATTGGCGTGTCCGTGGGCGGCGCGATCTGCATCGGTTCCATCTCCGCGGGGTCCCCGCCCCGGTCATCGGCAGGCTTAATTCACCATTTTCGATCGATAATTGTCAATCGGGCTTGGTAGAAGATTTTAGCATTTCGGCGTCGTAGAAATACCTTCCATGAGCGCTTTGTTGCAGAGCATGCACCGCTCTGAATCCGCCTGCATGCGGCATTTATGCTTGCTTCGTGCCGCTACGTAATACCCGGCTCCATCGCTCGCGTTCGTCCGCAGGGTCCATCATCTGAATTTCCTATTTGACATTGTGTAATACGATCGAATGATTGGCCGGGTGCGATGGCATCGATCGCGGAGAGCAGGACGAGCATGTCGGGACAGCCGAGCGGCGCAGAGACCATCAAGGCGGGCAGCCATGCGCTCCGCGGCACAATCGCCGAGGAGATCGCCGCCGCCGAAGTGCGCGGCGGCCTGTCGGAAGGCGCCTACACCCTGCTCAAATTCCACGGCACCTACGAGCAGTTCGACCGCGATAGTGCGACCGAGCGCAAGCAGCGCGGCGAGGACAAGGACTGGTCCTTCATGGTCCGCGTGCGCGCCCCGGCCGGGCGGCTGACCGCGGCACAATGGCTTGCGCTGGACGCGCTCGCCGACAGCCATGCCGATGGCACGCTGCGCCTGACGACCCGCCAGGGCGTGCAGTTCCATGGCATCCTGCGCGAAGACCTCAAGGGCAGCATCGCGGCCATACACGGGGCACTGATGACGACCCTCGCCGCCTGCGGCGACGTGGTGCGCAACGTCATCACCACCGCCGCCCCACGCGCCGATGCGGTCCATGCGCGGCTGGAAGCGGAAGCCTTCCGCCTGTCCTCCGAGCTGCTGCCGCGCACCCGCGCGCATCACCAGATCTTCCTCGATGAGGAAGAGACGGGGCTGGTCGAGGAAGAACCGCTCTACGGCCCAACCTACCTACCGCGAAAGTTCAAGATCGCGCTCGCGCATCCCGACGACAACACGCCGGACGTGCTGGCGAACGACCTCGGCTTCGTCGCGCTGATCGAGGGCGACACGCTCACCGGCTGGATCGTGACCGTTGGCGGCGGCATGGGCATGACGCACAACAAGCCCGCCACCTATCCGCGCCTCGCAGACGCGATCTGCGTCATCGGCCCGGATGACGTGCTGGAAACGGCCAAGGCCGTGGTGCGCCTGTCGCGGGATCACGGCGACCGGTCCGACCGCAAGCATGCCCGACTGAAATATGTCGTGGCCGAACGCGGCGTGACATGGGTGCGCGAACGGCTCTCCGCCGATCTCGGTCGCGAGTTGCAGCCCCCGCCGGCGCTGCCGCGCTTCCGCGTGCCGGAACTGCTCGGCTGGCATGAACAGGGTGATGGACGACTGTGGCTCGGCCTGCCGGTCGCAGCTGGGCGTGTCGCCGGCCCGCTGCGCGTCGCATTGCGGGAGGTGATGACGCGCTTCGCCCCGCGCCCGATCGTGACGGCGCAGCAGGACCTGCTGCTCGCCGACATTGCGCCGGGCGACCGCGCCGCGGTCGAATCCTTGCTGCGCGCGCATGCCGTAACCTTCGCCGAGGAGCTCTCGCCGCTCGCGCGCTGGTCGCTCGCCTGCGTCGCGCTGCCGACCTGCGGCCAGTCGCTCGCGGAAGGGGAACGCGTGCGCGCACCGATCGTCGCGGATGTCGAAGCCGCGCTGGCGAGGCACGGGCTCGCCGGCGAACGCGTCAGCCTGCGCCTGACCGGCTGCCCGAATGGCTGCGCGCGCCCCTATGCCGGGGATATCGGCGTCGTCGGCCGCGCGCCCGGCCTCTACACGCTGTTCGTCGGCGGGGATTTCGAGGGCACGCGCCTGTCCTATGCGCTCGCCGACAAGGTGCCGCAGGCGCGCATCGCGGCGCAGTTGGAACCGCTTTTCGCCGCCTGGGGCGCGGACCGGCTGGACGGCGAGGGCTTCGGCGATTTCTGCGCCCGCATCGGTCAGAGCGCCGCGCGCGCGCTGCTGGCCGGGCAGGCCGCCGCCTGATGCTGCCGCTGATCCACCTGCCGGACACGCCGACACTGCTCGTCGGGCGGGGCCCGGCGTTGATCAAGCGGCTCGATCTGCTCGAGGCCGCGGGGATGACGGAGCTTACCGTGCACACGGACACCGCCGACGAGGCGCTGGCCGAACGGCTCGGCCACCGCCTGCGCCGGAGCCTGCCGACGATTGGGGAGATCGAGGCCGCGCGCCTGCTCTTCGTCGCCGGCCTGACGGATGCTGAGTCCTGGATGCTCGCGACCAATGCCCGCGCGCGGCGCGTCCCCGTGAATGTCGAGGACGTGCCGGAACTCTGCGACCTGCACGTGCCGGCGGTGGTTCGCCGCGGGCAGTTGCTGCTGACCGTCTCCACGGGCGGCGGCGCGCCGGTGTTGGCCGCTGCGCTGCGCGCATGGCTCGCCGATGCCTTCGGGCCGGAATGGGCCGAGCGCCTGGAGGAAGTCGCCGCACTCCGCGCGCGGCTGCGCGGCGTTGGCGCAGCGCCGACGGCGGTGATCCGCGGCGTCGGCGCGCATCTGGAGGCGTCGGGCTGGGCGCCGTTCGCGGCCGGGGCGCGATGTCGCCCCGCCGCGCCCGCCCACGACGCCTGAGACCAGGCGATCCCCATGGGCCGGCGCGGCGCATCGCCCTGCCACACCCAGAACAGGATCAATTCGATGCCCTTCTCCCGACGCGGCGCGCTCGGCGCCGCATTCGCTTCCGTTGCCGTGACGCCGGCGCGTACCGCCACCTGGGCGCCGACGCGCGCATTGCGATTGGTGGTTTCCTCCGCACCGGCGGCCAGCCTCGACACGCTGGCGCGCATCCTCGCCCCTGCGCTGTCGGCACGGCTTGGCCAAACCGTGGTGGTCGAGAACCAGGGCGGCGCCAATGGCCTGCTCGCCATGCAGCAGGTCGCGCGCGGCGAGCCTGACGGCCATACGCTGCTGGTGACCGGCGATGCCATCGTGCTCGCCGAACTGATCGCCCCTAATCCGGGCTTCACCGTGCGCGGGTCCTTCACGCCGGTCACCCAGGCGGTGCGCGCGGCGCAGATCGTGGTGACGCATGCGGGGTCGGGCATCACCGACATCGCGGGCTACGTCGCCGCGGCAAAGGCGCGGCCCGGGCGGCTGAATGTCGGCCTGCCCGCCTGGGGCGGTATCGCGCATGTGGTGCATGAATTGCTGTCGCAGGCGACCGGTGGCCTGCCCGTCGAATACGTCACCTATCGCGGCGGTGGGCCGGCCGCGGCGGATCTGCTGGCGCGGCACCTTGACGCGCTGGTGATCACCCTGCCCGCGATCACCGAACAGGTGCGGCAGGGCGCGATCGTGCCGCTGGCGGTGACGACCGCCGCGCGCGACGCGGCGCTGCCCGATGTACCGACGCTCGCTGAATCTGTCGCTCCCGGCTTCGACGTCGAATCGTGGCAGGGGCTGCTGGTGCCGAAGGGTGTGCCGGCGCCGGTTGTCGCCACGCTGCACACCGCCATCGCCGCATCGCTGCGCGAACCCACCGTGCAGGACCGCCTCACCGGCCTGGGCTTCGAGGTGGTGGCGGACGGGCCGGAGGACTTCACCCGCCGCACCGAGGGCTCGACGCAACGTTTCGCTGGCGTGATCCGCGCCGCGGGCATCCGCCAGGCCGGGGGCTGAGCCATGACGAATGCCCCGCCAGCCCGCGCGGTCACGATTGGGCGAAGGCCGCCCACTTCCGCATCCCGATCCGCTATCGTCCCTTCCCGAGGAATGACGCGATGAGCATCACGACCCTCCCCCGCCGCGGCTTGCTTGCTGCCGGCGCCGCGCTGGCCGCTTCTCCCGCCCGCGCGCAGCAGGCCCAGACGCTGCTGAACGTCTCCTACGACCCCACCCGGGAATTCTACCGTGAGTTCAACGCGGCCTTCGCCACCGCCTGGGCCGGGCGCGGCAATCCGCGGCCGACAATCAACACGTCCCATGGTGGGTCCGGGCGTCAGGCGCGCTCGGTGATCGATGGTCTCGCCGCCGATGTCGTGACGCTGGCGCTCGCCTACGACATCGACGCCATCGCCGAGCGCGGGCTGCTGGCGCGCGACTGGCAGCGCCGCCTGCCGCAGAACAGCAGCCCTTACACCAGCACCATCGTCTTCCTGGTGCGGCGCGGAAACCCGAAGGGCCTGCGCGATTGGGGCGACCTGCTGAAGCAGGGCGTGTCGGTCATCACGCCGAACCCCAAGACCTCGGGCGGGGCGCGGTGGAACTACCTCGCCTTCTGGACCTGGGCGCTACGCCGGCCCGGTGGCAGCGCGGCGACCGCCGAGCAGGCGACGGCGCAATTGTTCCGCCAGGTCCCGGTGCTCGACACCGGCGCGCGCGGATCCACCACCACCTTCGTCCAGCGCGGCCAGGGCGACGTGCTGCTCGCCTGGGAGAACGAAGCGCATCTCGCGCTGCAGGAATTCCCGCAGGCGGGGCTCGAGATCGTCTATCCGCCGCTGTCCATCCTCGCCGAGCCTCCGGTCGCGGTGGTGGACCAGAATGTGGACCGCCGCGGCACGCGTGCGTTGGCCGAGGCCTATCTGAACCACCTCTACAGCGATGACGGGCAGCGCGTCGCGGCGAAGCACTTCTATCGCCCGCGCGATGCGGCCGTGCTGAGGGCGGCCGGGGAACGCTTCCCGGCGATCGACCTCGTCACCATCGACGAGGCCTTCGGCGGATGGGCCGCCGCACAGCGGGCGCATTTCAACGATGGCGGCATCTTCGACCGCATCTATCGTCCGGGTCGCTGAGGCACAGGTATGAGTTCGGCCGCCATCACCGCCGCGCGACCGTTCTGGGGCCACCAGGCCATGCCAGGGCTGGGGCTGGCGCTTGGCGTCACCCTGGTCTGGCTTGCGACGATCGTGCTGGTGCCGCTCGCCGCGCTCGCGCTCCGGCCATGGGAACTGGGCGCCGCGGGGGTGATCGGCGCGCTGCTGGAACCGCGCGTCCTCGCCGCCTTCCGCATCTCCTTCGGCGGGGCGGCGATCGCCGGGTTGGTCAGCGTCCCGCTCGGCATCCTCTTCGCCTGGGTGATCACGCGCTACCGCTTCCCGGGGCGGCGGGCGATGGATGCGCTGCTCGACCTGCCCTTCGCGCTCCCAACCGCCGTGGCGGGGCTGGCGCTGACCGCGCTGTTCGCCCCGACCGGCTGGCTCGGCGCGCCGATCGAGCAGATGACGGGCTGGAAGGTGGCCTATACGCCGGCGGGCGTCGTCGTCGCGCTGACCTTCGTCGCACTGCCCTTCGTCGTGCGCACGGTCGAGCCCGTATTGCGCGACCTCTCCCTCGATGCCGAAGAGGCGGCGGCGACGTTGGGGGCGACACGGCTGCAGACGATCCGCCGCGTGGTGATGCCGGCGCTGCTGCCGGCGACCATTACGGGATTCGCGCTCGGCTTCGCGCGCGCGGTCGGCGAGTACGGATCGGTCATCTTCATCGCCGGCAACATGCCAATGGTCAGCGAGATCGCGCCGCTGCTGATCGTCGTGAAGCTTGAGCAATTCGACTATGCGGCGGCCGCCGCGATTGGCCTGGCGATGCTGCTGCTGTCCTTCCTGATCCTGCTGCTGCTCAACCTCTGGCAACGCCGCCTGCGCCGGGGGCAGGCGTGACCCCGGTCGCGAGACCCGCGGCCAGCGATGCCTGGCCCGTGCGGTGGGGTTTGATCCTCCTTGCCGCGCTGCTTGCCGTCATCCTCTTCGTGCTGCCACTCGCGGCCGTGGTGCAGGAAGCGCTGCGGCGCGGCTGGGGCCCCGCGCTCGCCGCCATCATGGATGAAGATGCACTCTCGGCGATGCGCCTGACGCTGCTGGTCGCGGCCATCGCGGTGCCGGTGAACACGCTGGGCGGCATCGCCGCGGCCTGGGCGATCGCCAAATGCGACTTTGCCGGCAAGCGGCTGCTGACGACGCTGATCGAACTGCCCTTCTCCGTCTCCCCGGTCATCTCGGGGCTGGTCTATGTGCTGCTGTTCGGCGCGCAGGGCGCGCTCGGCCCGTGGCTGCAGGCCCACGACATCCAGATCATCTTCGCCCTGCCGGGGCTGGTGCTGGCGACGATCTTCGTCACCTTCCCCTTCGTCGCCCGCACGCTGATCCCGCTGATGCAGGAACAGGGACGCGAGGAGGAGGAAGCCGCGGTGACGCTCGGCGCGACGGGCTGGCAAACCTTCCGCCGTGTCACGCTGCCCAACATCAAATGGGCGCTGCTCGCCGGCATCCTGCTGTGCAATGCGCGGGCGATGGGTGAATTCGGCGCCGTCTCGGTCGTGTCCGGCCACATCCGCGGCATGACCAACACGATGCCGCTGCATATCGAGATCCTCTACAACGAATACATGTTCGTCGGTGCCTTCGCGGTCGCCGCGCTGCTCGCCCTGCTCGGGCTGCTGACCCTCGCGACCAAGACACTGCTGGAGACCCTGACGGCGCACAGGATGGAGGCGCACGCATGACGGTCGAGATCGCAGGCATCACGCGCCACTTCGGACATGCACCGGCCCTCGACGACGTGACGCTCAGTCTGCGGCCCGGCGAATTCGCCGCGCTGCTGGGACCGTCGGGATCGGGCAAGACGACGCTGCTGCGCATCCTCGCGGGGCTCGACTTCCCCGATGCCGGGGAGGTGCGCATCGCGGGGATCGACGTCGCCCATGTGCCCGCGCGGCTGCGCGGCGTCGGCGTGGTGTTCCAGCACTACGCGTTGTTCCGCCACATGACCGTCGCGGAGAACGTCGCCTTCGGGCTGCGCGTGCGGCCGCGCCGGTTTCGCCCGGACAATGCGGAGATCGCACGCCGGGTGCAGCGGCTGCTGGAACTGGTGCAGATTCCCGAACTGGCTGCGCGCTACCCGCAGCAGGTCTCGGGCGGGCAGCGGCAGCGTGTCGCGCTGGCGCGCGCGCTCGCGATCGAACCGCAACTGCTGCTGCTCGACGAACCCTTCGGCGCGCTCGACGCGTTGGTGCGCAAGGATGTTCGCCGCTGGGTGCGCGACCTGCACGACCGGCTGGGCATCACCTCCATCCTGGTCACGCATGACCAGGAGGAGGCGATGGAGATGGCCGACCGCGTCGTCGTCATGGATCGCGGCCGGATCCAGCAGGTCGGCACGCCGCGCAGCCTGCTCGACAGCCCAGCCAATCCCTTCGTTGCCGGCTTCATCGGCGACGCGACGCGGCTGGAAGGCGAGATCCGTAACGGCCGGCTGCATTTCGGATCCCTGCCGATCGACCCCATGGATATCCGGGGCGCCGACGGCCAGGTGGCGATCTTCGTGCGAAGCCGGGACATGACGGTCGAGCATCTGGGCAGCGGTGCCGAGGGCTTCCGCGTGTCACTGGTGCGTCCGGACAGCGATGGGACGCGCGTGGTCCTGCGACATGGCGATGTTGCGCTCGATGCCGTCATGCCGGGTGCGGGCGACGAGGTGAAGCGCGGCGATTGCTGCCGCGTCAGCGTCTCGCGCTGTGTCGTCTTCGGTGCGGGACCAGGCGTAGTGACGGTGGAACGGGCGCGCGATCTCGTGTGGTTCGGCGCCTGATCTCCTGCTGCTCGGCGATCGCCTCGACCGTGACGTGTCGGATCACCAGGCGGGGCACCGATCCGCCACCGGGCGCGACACCAGACCCGATGGCGGAGGTTGGCTAGGAGCCGAGCTCGTCCATCACCAGCCTCACCCAGAAGCCGATGCCGTGCGGCAGGGCCGCGTCGTTGAAGTCGTAGTCCGGCGTATGCAGCCCGTGGACCGCCCCGTCGGCGCCGTTGCCGTTGCCCAGGAAGATCAGGGCGCCCGGCTTCTCACGCATCATGTAGGCGAAATCCTCCCCGCCCGTGACCGGCGTGGCTTCGGCATCCACACGCGCGTCGCCGACCAGGCCGCGGGCGGCGGCCAGCATCGCATCCGTCTCGCGCCCGCGATTGATCAACGGCACCGTGTTCCACCAGGTCGTCACCTCCGCCGTCGCACCGACCATGCCGGCGGATTGCTCGGCCAATTCGGTGATGCGGCGTTCGACCAGTGCCTGCATGGCCGGCGTGAAGGCCCGCATGGTGCCGCCCGCCAGCAGTTCGGACGGCATGACGTTCAGGGCCTCGACCGCGCCGCCTGCGATGTGGCCGACGCTGACCACGGCGCTTTCGGTGGCTGCCACGTTGCGCGCCACGATGGTCTGCAGGGCCTGAATGAAGATCGCCTGCGCGACCGTGATGTCCGAGGCGAGGTGAGGCGAATTGCCCCCATGGCCGCCGGTGCCGCGAAACGTCACCTTCCACCGGCCCGAAGCGGCCATCAGCGGCCCGGCGCGCGTGGCGAAGGATCCGATGGGGATGCCCGGCATGTTGTGCATGCCATACACCGCGTCGACCGGGAAACGGTCGAACAACCCGTCTCGCAGCATCGCCTCGGCGCCACCGCGGCCTTCCTCGGCGGGCTGGAAGATGAAGTGAACGGTGCCGGAGAAGTCCGGCGCCTCGGCGAGAAGCTGCGCGGCGCCCAGCAGCATCGCGGTATGCCCGTCATGCCCGCAGGCATGCATCCGGCCGGCATTCGTCGAGGCGTAGGGCAGGCCGGTGCACTCGTTCAGCGCGAGGGCATCCATGTCGGCGCGCAGGCCAATGGCCCCCTGCCCGGGCCGCCGTCCGCGCAGCGTACCGACGACACCAAGCTGGCCGACGCCCTCCGTGACTTCGATTCCCCAGCCGCGCAATGTCGCAGCCACCAGCGCCGCCGTCCGCGTCTCCTCGAAGCCGAGCTCGGGATGCGCGTGGATGTCGCGGCGGATCGCGGTGATAGCGGGAAGATGGCGCGCGACGCGCTCCGCGGTGTCGTTATCGGGCATGCCGGCGGGTTCCGTTGAGATGCGGATGCTGTTGCCATCTCGCGCGCTGGCCGGCAACCGAGCACTTCACGGGATCAACCATCGGCTCCGCATGCGCCCGGTATGATCCGGTCGTGACGCGGCCAATCTGAAGCCCCGGGGCTTCCTGAACTTGTGGATCTATCGTGGAACGCTTGGTAGCGGCGAGCGGACTTGAACCGCTGACCCCGGCATTATGAGTGCCAGGCCCACCCCTTTTCATACCTCAGAAATGCCGAGAGCAGCCTAAGCATTTCCGGCACTTTTCCTCTCCCATTGTATCTGGGGGCAACCCCAAATATCCTCGCATCGCGCAAATGAGTTGCCCCCGAGTTGCCCCCAGAAGACCCCGGCATTCCGGGCAGGGATACGGGAACGGGGCGCGAACCGAGCGGGGGCGCCGATGCAGGTTCGGCTTTCGGATGCGTGGCTACGGGCGATGCGGCCACCCGCCGATGGGCGCGTTGAAGTCCGAGATGCTGGCTGCCCGGGCCTGGTTCTTCGCCTGACGAAGGGCGGCGCAGCGTCCTGGTCCGCGCGTGGCGTCATGCCTGATGGCAGGCACGGCCGCGTCACGCTGGGCACGTATCCAGACGTTGGGCTGGCAGAAGCCAGGAAGCGCGCCACAGCCTGTCGTGCAGCTGTGCAAGGTGGCGCGGAGGCGATCGCGCGTCGCAAAGCCCCAACGGTTGCGGATCGCTGGCGGGAATGGTCCGAGGTGGCGGCGCGGACCGCGATGAAGGGACGCGGCTGGTCCGATGCGCACGCCGAGCGCGTCGCCTGGATGCTCCAGAAGGTGGTTGCGCCGGCCATGGGCAAGCGCCCCCTCAGCGACACAACTCGCGCCGATTGGACTGCGTTGGTGGGCGAGGCACACAAGCGCGGACCCGCTGCCGCTGGGAACCTGCTGCGGGTCGCGTCCGCCTTCCTAGGCCACGCCGAAGCGGCCGGATGGGTGGATACCGCCCTGCTGCCGCGGAAGGCTTCCATCCTGGCGCCCGCCGTAGCACCGCGTGAGCGGGTGCTTTCCGACGACGAACTCGCCCGCGTCTGGCACGCCGCCGCGACGCTCTCGACCAAACCCCGGGTCTTCGCCCGCCTTCTCATCCTGACGGCCGCACGCCGCGGCGAAGTCGCGGACATCGCGCTCGGCGAGGTGGACCGGCAGGACGGGCTATGGTCCCTCCCCGCCCCTCGCGTGAAGAACCGCGCGGCGCACGTCATCCCGCTCGACGCGTTGGCGCTGGCGGAGATCGACTTGGTCTGGCCGGCCGACCGCTCCGCGCTCGCGCCCGATCATCGGTTGCTCGGCCGCTACGCAGGGGGCGGCTTCTCCGGCTTCTCCAAGGCTAAGGCCGCGATCGACTCAGCGAGTGGCGTGAAGGGCTGGGATTGGCACGATCTCCGCCGGACGGCGCGTACCGGCATGTCGCGCCTGGGCGTAGCGCGGGAAGCCGCGGAGGCCGCGCTGAATCATGTCTCAGGGCGGGCTGGCCTCGTGGGCGTGTACGACCGGCACAACTATCGTGACGAGGCGCTGGCGGCGCTCAGGGCGTGGCAGGGGCATGTGACGGGGGTGTTGTGAGACGCAGCGTGGCGCCTTCATCGTGGACGCGACCGAGGATCTACTCAGGCGAGCCATGGTGCCGATGGCGCCGGCGTTGGTGAGGGCGGTGCGGAAGGTTGGGGACAGATAACGGCACCTCGGTCCGCACCGTCCTCAAGACACTGCGGTAGACGTGGCTGTCCTCGGAAGCGCCGAGGACGGCGTCGCATTGGCGGCACCACTCTTCACGAGCAACGCTGGAAAAGCAGACAACCAAGTCGGCCTCACGGTAGCGTGTTTGGTCCGGGCAATGCCGCCCCGACGAGCCAGCTTTCGAAGGATGCAGGCCATGTCTCAAACGGACGGCGTCGCGCCGGACGGTGGCGGCGAAGTTCAGCCACTGGTCGTCTACAATTGCGTCCACCATCGCGAGCAGAACGCAATTGATTGCACCGCCGACCCAGCGCTGGCTGTCGCGGCCCAGACATACAACGCCGCGATTGTGGCTGGCTTTCCGAAGTTGCAACCGCAGATGAACAAATACCATCCGTTGAACTTCGGGGGCGCAGGCAGCCCAAATTCGATCACTACGCTGCCATCAAAACTGGATGTTCTGGCAGCACTGGCCTTAGCCAACGCCGAAGCTCAGAGAGTGCTGACGAGTAACTTCGAACGCCTGGTTAAGGAAAACCTCGCGGCCTCGGCCAGCACGCAGGCCGAACAGGTAATCGCGGCGCTTAGGGACTTCGACGCGATGCTTCGACCAAACGCCACCCACTCGCCGTGGCTTGGAGAGGCGGCGCCCCGCTCCTCGTTTGACCAGCTTCAGTCAGAAATGGCCGCCATGTCGGGTCTTTGACAGGCGCCTCCCCTCTGCGGCTGACCAGTAGATCAGGTTCGCTGCTGTATCGGCGGGTCGGCCTATATGCGTGGCACCTTGGCTTCAGCGCCCAATGCGTCACGCTGGCTTCGACCAGCGCGGTGCGTCAGCCGATCGCCCAGATCACGACCAGCCAAGACGCCAGCCAGAGAAACGAGACGCCCCAAAATCGCGGTTCGGTCATCGGGAAAGCCTCCTGCCGATCGCCTTCGAGACTTCGACCAAGTCGCGCGGGTGTTGCCCCCCAGCGACGGGGAAGCAAATACTACCATCGCGTGCAACGCCCGGGACGCAAACATCTGTGAGGTGTATTGCGGGGACAGCGCGGCGGACCCGTTCCGCCGGCTAAAGCGACCCGCGACCCTCCGTCGGCCCCGGCTCGCCAGGGGCTTCGGGCCCGCCGCGCACCTCGCTTTCGGGACCGATAGAGCGACGCGTCGTCGGCGCCTCCGTTGCCTCGTCGCCATCTGGCACCGCCTGTAGACTGAGATCAGCGATCCGGCACAGCGCCTTTGCGAAGGAATGGTGCAGTTCCGGGTCGGCACCATGGAGAATGTTGTTCTCAGCCTGCGCGGCAGCCTGACGCAGTTCCCCTGCGGTCCATCCGAGGGGCAATATCCCGCTGCGTTCCAGATGCGCCGTCAGCCTGGTCAGCAGCGTGACAGCGGACATTGCGAGAACCTTGGCGTCGATCTTCTCCAACTCACCCTCCTGCCTTCTTCAAGCGCACCCCAGCCCCACCGCCATTCTCCGGGATGAACTCGACACCCGCGGCTTCGAGGGCGGTGCGGATTGCGGCGAGAGTGCGACCGTGGGGCTGCCGTCTTCCGCTCTCGAAATCGAAAAGCGTTGAGTGCGCAACACCCGATGCTAGCGCGAGATCCTCACGCTTGAGACCGAGCATTGCGCGCGCTCCGCGGCATTGCTCAGGTGCGAGAACCAATATCCGCAATGATTGTTGACTTTCGGCTGTCTGAAGCCGTAATCATACCGGATGTTGGCAATGATTGCCAATCATACGGTCAGGCGGGGTGCTCGAACACCCCGCCCCGCCTAACCGCAACCGCGACCTTTTGGGAGATCGCGACCATGGCTGATGCTGCCCATAGCACGCCTGCCCCTGGGGCTGGCCAACTCCCCGGCAAATTCGCCGACCACATGACGCACTTGTCGAACGTGATGGGCGCCCTCCACCTCGCGATCGATGGCGTCGTCGGCTGCGAGGGGGAGCCGAACGAAGCAGCCATGGGCGGCCTCGGCTGGCTGGCCGGATACGCGCGCGGCGTGGTCGAGGGTCTCCATGCGCTGGCCCACGAGGAGCGGCCGCGGTGGATTATCCTCGCCGAAGCCCAGGGCCTGCTGCGTGACTTGGAGGCGCAGTCGTGAGCGCCGCACAGACCCCCGCAGTCGAGGCCATGCGGCAACGGCATCAGGCGGTGATTGACGGGGCATCGATGGTCGAGCTCGTCGCCTGCGGGCGGATCTTCCACGCCGCCATTAACGTGCATGGGCGGGAATTTGAGGATGATGAGTTTTCGGCGTTGGCATCGTTCGACGACATCATGTCCGAGGTCATTGCCCGCCGGCGACCGGCTTCGTTGCAGGAATTCGCGGCGAAGGTCGCGTATCTCCTGGGGCGCATCGAGGCCGAGAGCATGTCGGATGACGCTACCGAAGCCGTGCTGAGCGGGCTCAAGGAGGATGCGGCGCTGCTCTGTACAAGGGACGCACAGCGTCTGGGGGTGGCCGCATGACCACGCGATGAACCAGGACTTCATCCGCCCCCTGCAGGACCGCGACCTGCAACGCCATCCTTTGTCCGCTGAGCAGATCCACGGCATGGAGAAGGCGAGCAACGATGACCGCGCGTGGTTCGCAGCCCATCCCGGGCGGAATTACCGCCTGCGCCGTGCGGGTTTCCACGAGGTGGCCCTAGACACCGACCTACTCACCTTCGCGGTGGTGAAGCAGGTGCGTCCCGGCTCGCGCGTGAGGGCGTTCTTCCGTGGCCGCCTCGCCCAGATCGACGATGCTTCGGAGGCGGAGGCCGAACGCCTGTTTCATGCCGTCATGGCCCAGTACCCGCAGCACGCCGCGGAGGTCGCCCAGTATGAGGCAGAGAGGGGGACGCCGCGATGACGCCGGGGCTGCTGGCCGCTTGAGCAACGGCCAGTGCTGCATTGGAATTGATGCGAGCGGGCGGGAAACCGTGACCAGCCGCGTGAGAAGGCTGGTGGAACGGCGAACAGCTATGCTGCAATTGCGGGATGGCCCGAATGACGAGCCCAGCCGCGCGCATAGTTGGCGCCCACCTGGCGCTGATGGTGATCTTCGTTGTCGGCTACACCGTCGCGGGCGCCTTCTCGGAGGTAGGAGCGGGGGGCGCAGCTGTTTGGGCGGTCATCCTGCTGGTGATCTATTGCCCGCCGGTGTTCCTGATTTCCGCCGTCCTTGCGCTGGTATTTCGCAGTCGGGTTGTGCGCGTATCTGCGGCGGCCCTGGCGACGGCCGCGACTGTCGGCGCGGCCCTTCTCTTTGCGGGCGGCGGTGCCGCGGTGGCCGTCGCAACGGTAATTGGGGCGGGAGTAGTGCTCTTGCTGGCGCTGTATCCTGCGAGGGCGCCGAGCCGTTCCTAGTCATCGCGCTGCCATTGGCGCCCGGTGTTGCGCGGCCGGCGATGGCTCCAGCGTCACAGCGGTGAAACGGTCCGGGTGTGTGGATCTCGGCCGGGACACGCGGTTGTCAACGGCGGGTGCAGGAAAGCCCGGCCCACCGCCTCCACTCCGGTAGTAGATTGAGCGTCGCGATGAAGGCCGGCCGGCCTTACGGCCGGGAAGCGCGCCATGGAAGACGAACATCCGTACTGGAGCCATCTCGGCCGGGCCCATACTTCGATGCTTCGGCAGATCTTGGATTTCGCGGGCGATCCGAGCACGTTGGTCGCGCGCATGTTCGCCCTTCAGGTGCTGCAAAGTCCACAAATCCGCGGCGTCACCTTCGAACTGCCCTTCTGCAAGGTCGAGCCCGACAACTTTGCCAAGGTGGGCACGGCGATCCTGCTCGGGTCGATCTCCACCGGCATCATGAGCCAGGGTGACCCGGACTTCGAACATGCCCATGCAATGTATGTCCCCGGTGACGACGTGCTGAAGATCGCCGAGGGTGACTGGGAAAAACGCCACCGCTACCGCACAGCGGTGGTGCATGAGTCGGTGCACGCGCACCATGACATGACCAGCCGCGCCGACCTGCTCGTGGTCGAGACCGAACAGGCGTCCTACATCGCCGAGACCGTCTATACGCGCCGCTGGGATCGCTACAGCAAATCGGCGATCCGGCCACAGTTCCTCGCAGACCAGGACAACGCCGACTATAATGCGATCTTCGGCCCCGCGTGGAAATTGGCCCTGAAGATCGTTGACCAGGAGACGCCCAAGATCACCGCGGACGACGTGGACCTCAAGGCGCTGCACAAGGCGATTCGCGAGTCCGCACTCTACAAGAGCACGTGGGACCAGAAGATCACGGCGAACGGCCTGCGCTGGTAGGGCGCGCGCGGAGCGAGCAACCGTGGGCCGCGGCGGTCGTTAGATCCCTGAGGACGCCGGAAGGGTTCAGGGCGTTCCTCGGCCGCCGCTGCGGGGTTCCACGACCAAGGCAGCGGCCAGCGTATCCCTTTCCGCTGAGGTTCCTTGGCGCCCCGATCGGCGCCAGGAACCGGCCCCGCCCGTCGAGCCGCACGCGGTGCGGCGTAATTTCTGACGGTCGGACGCTGGCCACTCAGAACGGCCGCCCGCAACTATGCCGTGCTGGCTGCGTATCTCCTTGTTCACAGCACTGAAGCAGGAGGCAAGCCAATGATTGAACTCTCAAACCCGAAAGCAAAGGTTGAGAAGCCGGCAACCTATTTCGAAGCGCCCGGCGATGTCGTGTCCGATCCGCATCTATCGGCGGATCAGAAGCGAAAGGCGCTCGATACACTGGAGCAGGATGCGCGCCAGTTGGCCGACGCCTCCGCCGAAGGGATGTCGGGTGGTGAGCCCACCAACTTGCGCGATGTGCTGCAAGCCAAAGCGGAGTTTAGTGAACAGGAGGATGCAGCCGTGCCCACCACGCTTGGCGCGGAACTAGCGCAAACGGTGCGCGAGCGGCCGTTCTGGTCCATCGGGTTCGCCGTGCTCGCCGGCATCGGCATAGGCGTCTACATGCGGCGGTAGGCCCGGCTATTCATCGTAAACTGAGCGCGCTCCGGCCTTGTTCACGGCCCGGGGCGGCAGCGGCGCGCCGAACCGCGGTGCGGTCAATGCCCAACTCGCGCGCGATGCAGCGTTGTCGTCTCCGGGCTGCTGGCCCGCCTTTCTCGGCTCATGCGTCGCGCGTTGCGACGCATCGCCCGTCGCTTCGGTCAACCGGACCCATGCGGCAACATGCTGCGCCTCCAGCCCCGACATTCTTTCGCGAGGCCAAAACTGCACCGGGGGTCGCACGTTGCTGAGTCTCCATCAGGAGAGCACCCATGAGCGGCAACATCGAGCAGATCGATCGGGTATCCGAACGCGTGCAGGACGCCGCGCAGGCGGCAGCGGATACGGCGAAGGATGCGGTCAACAGGGCGGCCGACCGGGCGGTGCGGACAGTCGAGCACATCCAGAAACGCCCGATCCAAGTCACGCTCGCAGCGCTGGTCGCCGGCATCCTGATCGGCCTGTGCCTCCGAAGGTGAACGACGACGCGACGAGACCCGGGTGGGCAGTCCGCGTTCCCTCGCGAGAGGACACCGACATGACCGATGGGCGCTTCTAGGTAGGCGTAGTGGTGGCCATAGCAGCCGCGCTGATGCTCTCCGCCTGGCCGCCGACGTGAGGCGGGGATCTTTTCCGGCCGCTGCACCGTTTCGCGGCACGCGGAACATGTAGCGGTGCCGCCTGGGCGCCAACCAGCCGGCTGGTTCGCCGAGTCCCAGACGCGAAAAAGGAAGCCCGCCGGGTGGATCAGCCGGCGGGCGAGGTTGGAGTGCCGTTCACGATCCCCTGGTACGGATGAGCCGCGCGGCTGACGCAGCCTGCCGGAGCACCACCGCATAGGAAAAGGGGGCGAGGCCTGCAAACGCCGTCCAGCGACCGCGTGGAGCATCACACGTGCGACAGCGGGAAAATTGGGGATTCCAGGAAGACTTGCCCCCGGCTTGCCCCCGGGCCTTTCGATGGTAGCGGCGAGCGGACTTGAACCGCTGACCCCGGCATTATGAGTGCCGTGCTCTAACCAGCTGAGCTACGCCGCCATCGAAGCGAGGGCCGCGAGTTAGGCCGCGGCCCGCGCCCTGTCAACACTTCCCGCCGCCCGCAGGAAGCCGCCGCCGAGGACACGGTCGCCGTCATACATCACGCAGGCCTGCCCAGGTGCCACGATCCCCGGCACGTCAAGCGTCACCCGCGCCAGGCTCGCCGCCGCGTCCCAGGCCACGACCGCCGCACGCGGCACCTCCCGCGCCCGCAGCTTCACCGCGCAGCGGAGCGGCGCGGCGGGCGGTTCGATCAGCCAGTTCACCTCGCCGACCGCGGCCTCGGCCGTTTCCAGCGCGCCACGCGGGGCCAGGACGACGCGCCGCCGCCCGGCATCCACCCCGGCGACGTAGAGCCGGTCATCACCATCCCAGGACGCGCCACCGAGGCCCCTGCCCTGCCCGACCGTGTAACGGGCGATCCCGTCATGCCCGCCCAGCACCCGGCCATCGGCATGAACCAGTTCGCCCGGCGCCACGGCATCCGGGCGCAGCTTCGCCACCAGCGAATCGTAGCGGCCTTCCGGCACGAAGCAGATGTCCTGGCTGTCGGGCTTGTCGGCGACGGCCAGGCCCAGCCGCGCCGCCACCGCCCGCACCGCCGCCTTGTCCGGATAGCCGCCGAGGGGGAAGCGCGCGAAGTCGAGCTGCTCGCGCGTCGTCGCCGCCAGGAAGTAGGACTGGTCCCGCGCCGGGTCCGCGGCCCGGTGCAGCTCGGCGCCCGAGGCGCCCTCCACCCGGCGCGCGTAGTGCCCGGTCGCCAGAGCCTCGCAGCCGAGGTCACGCGCCAACGCTACTAGGTCACGGAACTTCACCGTCTGGTTGCAGCGGATGCAGGGCACCGGCGTCTCGCCGCGGGCGTAGGTGTCGGCGAAATCGCCGATCACCTCGCGCCGAAACACCTGCTCGCGATCCAGCACGTAGTGCGGGATGCCAAGCCGGTCCGCGACGTTGCGCGCGTCGTGGATGTCCTGCCCGGCGCAGCAGGCGCCCTTCTTCTGCACCGCCGCGCCATGGTCGTAGAGCTGCAGCGTGGCGCCGACGACCTCGTGGCCTTCCTCGGCCAGCAGACCGGCGACGACCGAGGAATCGACGCCGCCGGACATGGCGACCAGGATCTTCATGGCTGCGCCATTAAGGGGGCGACGAGGATCCTCATGGCGCCGCGTCCAGCCCCTGCTGCCAGAAGCGCTGCTCGAGCCGCGCGGCCTCAGCGAAATCCGCCGCCAGCCGCGCGAAGCGTGCTTCCCCGCCATGGGACACGCCCAAGGCATCGATGCGCAGCGCGGCGGCGCGCGCCATCGCCTGGTAATCCTCGGACCCGTAGGTATCGATCCAGGACTGGTACGGGTTGCCATCGACCCTGCGCGCGGGGTCGGCCAGCACGCGCAGCGCCACCTCCCCGTAGCCGACCGTGCAGGGCACCAGCGCCACCTCAAGGTCGAGGATGTCGCCGAACAGCCCGCGATCCAGCACCCAGCGGGTGTAGGAGACCGTCTCAGCGCTTTCCGGCGTCGCGATCACATCGGCCTCGGACAGGCCCCATTCCGCGCAGTACTTCAGGTGCAGCTTGGTCTCGTCGAGGATCGCCAGCACCGCGGCGGCCTTGTCGCGCATCGCGGCCAGGCTCTCCCCCTTCACCACCGCCAGCGCCTTGGCGCGGGCGAAATGGATCAGGAACAGGTAGTCCTGGATCAGATAGGTGCGGAAGGCCGGCAACGGCAGCGTCCCGTCCGACAGGCGCTGCACGAAGGGATGCCACGTATAGCCCGACCACGCCTCGGCCGCGGCCGCGCGCAGCCGGCGGAACAGGCCGCCTTCCGCACCGAAATCCGTCTCCCAGCGCGGTGCGGCCATAGCCTCAGCCGCCCGCGTTGCGGCTGCCGGCAGGCAGCTTCACCACCAGCCCGTCCAGCTTCTCGGTCATGATGAGCTGGCAGCCGAGCCGCGAGGTCTCCTGCAGGTCGAAGGCGAGGTCGAGCATGTCCTCCTCATCCTCGGTTGGCGCCGCAAGCTTGCTGAACCAGGACGCATCCACGATGACGTGGCAGGTCGAACAGGCGAGCGAGCCCTCGCAGGCGCCCTCGATATCCACATCGTGGCGGTGCGCGATCTCGAGCACGGACAGCCCGAGCGGCGCATCCACTTCCTTGCGCGTCCCGTCGCGCTGAATGAAGACCATCTTCGGCATATCTACTCCGCCGCCCTGCTTGTTCCGGAAACAGCCCGGCGCCACCCCTCCGCGAGCATCGCGGCGGCCCGGTCCACATCGGCGGGCGAGGTAAAGCGTCCGATGCCGATCCGCAAGGTGGCGCGCGCCCGGGCCTCCTCCAGCCCGATCGCCTTCAGGACATAGGACGGTTCGACCTCGGCCGAGGAACAGGCCGATCCGGTGGAGACGCAGACCCCGGGCGCGGCCGCCATGATGTCCTGCGCCGAGGCACCGCCCGGGAAGGCGATGTTGACGTTGCCCGTCACCCGTGGCGCCCCCGGCGCATTGATCTGTAGCCCCGGCACGGCGGCCTGCAGCGCCGCGAGGAACAGGTCCCGCTGCCCGGCGATCCGCCCGGCATCGAGCAGGCCTTCGATCGCGGCGATCCGCGCTGCCTCTCCGAAGCCGACCACCAGCGGCGCCGGGAGGGTGCCGGAGCGCAGGCCCCGTTCCTGCCCGCCGCCGGACAGCAGCGGGGCGATGCGGACCCGCGGCCGGCGCCGGACATAAAGCGCGCCGATCCCCTTCGGCCCATAGATCTTGTGCGCCGACAGCGACAGCAGGTCGGCCCGGATCTCCGCCACGTCGAGCGGAATGCGCCCGGCCGCCTGCGCCGCATCTGTGTGGAACAGCGCCCCGGCCTCCTTGGCGATCGCCCCGATCGCGGCCAGATCCTGGATGACGCCGATCTCGTTGTTCACCGCCATGACCGAGACCAGCAGCGTGCGGTCATCCACCGCCGCGCGCAGCGCATCGAGGTCCAGCAGCCCGTTGCCGTCCACCGGCAGGAACACTGGTTCGAATCCTTCCTCGGCCAGCGCCTTCACGCTTTCGAGGACGCATTTGTGCTCGGTCGCGACAGTGACGATCCGCCAGCGTTCCGACCCCTGGGACGCCGCGAAGCGCGCGGCACCCTTGATGGCGAGGTTATTGGCCTCGGTCGCGCCGGAAGTCAGCACGATCTCCTTCGCATCGGCGCCGATCAGTTCGGCGACGTGGCTGCGGGCTTCCTCGACGGCTTCCTCGGCGGCGCGGCCCATGGCGTGCTCGACGGAGCCGGGATTGGCGAAATTCTCCTCCCACCAGGGCCGCATGGCGGCGAGCACGCGCGGATCGACCGGCGTGGTGGCATGGCAGTCGAGGTAGATGGGGCGGTTCGGCGGGACGGTCATGGCGCCAAGATGGGCTGGGAAGGCGGAAAGCGGGAGAGCAACCGTGAGTTGAAGAAAGCCTCAACAATGTCGATTTTGGACAAATTGCCGGATCGGGCTCGCCAGGCGCCCACCACGAAGGCATGGGCGGCGCACAGCATCAGGTCGCGCCGTGTGGCTTGGGGTTGCGACGAACTGGCGGCACGACGGCACCCTCCGAAAAATGGGCGCCAGGATACTAGGAATTATTACTTATTGCAATGCTGCAAGCCCCGACTGGGGCCTCAAGGCGCCGTCACCTATCACCTCCGGCAATCGCTGTAGACGAAACGCCGCCCGCTGCACGGCGCGCACGCCGCGCGAGATGCTCGTCGAGCGTCTCTTGCAGGGCAATCGCCAGCCCATGCGAGAAGGCAGCAACCCGGACGGCCCTACGTCGCCAGGCCACCCGGGATGACGCGCATCTGCGCCTGTCGCTCCGTCGACCACACGGCCTCTTCGACAATGACCTCACCCTCCAGTCTCACGGCAGCGTAGCCGGCCATGTCGATCCGCCGACCCGAAGCAGGCTTCAACGGTCCAATGTGAAAGTCATGATAGGCGGGGCCAGTGTGGATCCCGCTGCACTGCCACCGGTAGACGACCATGCTGCGGTCAGCGAGCATCGGCCCGCTTCGCTTGAAGCGCAGGTCAGGGAAGGCTTCGCGGAGCCCAATGATGAAGGCCTTCAACGCCTCTCGACCGCGCAGCGGCCCCTCCGTCGAATACTGCAGAGCCACGTCGGCCGAAGCCAATTCGTCCACGATCCTCAGGTCGGGCTGCTCGCCCCAGAACGCTGCAATCCATCGTCCGACGATGGCCTTGTGCAGCGTATCGACGTCCATCTCCATGTCCCGTTTCAGCGGCGCGTGCATTGGATTTCCCTCGAAGCTGCGGCCCGAACGTGGCGCACGGGATGGCGTGGCCGCACTCCGAAGGTTGCGCTTGCACGCAGCCAGCGTTGCTTTCGTTCGTTGCAGCCATTCGGCCGCTTTGCCGTCGCCGACGACGGAACGTGTCCTCGTCGCCGTCACGGTCGCGGAGCACGTAAAGGCGCCCCGCTTGCCGGGTCTCCGGCGCGGCGTATCGTAATCCCAAGCACGTTCAGGAAAGACCCGCATGGCGCCCAAGATCCTCATGATGGACAGCCCGCTCTCCGACATCCCGACCGCACGAGAGATCGCGCCGCCCGGGATGGAACTGACCGTCGCGCCCTTCGGCAGCGATGCCTTCAAGGCCGCCATCGGCGACGCCGACTTCCTCGTGGGTTTCGGCAACAAGGCGATCGATGCCAGCTTCTACGCCGCGGCGCCGAAGCTCAAGCTGTTCCAGCTACTGTCCGCCGGCTACGACACGGTCGATATCGAAGCGGCTCGCGGCGCCGGTATCCCGGTCTGCAACAATGGCGGGGCGAATTCCACGGCGGTGTCCGAGCACGCCATCATGCTGATGATGGCAACCTGCCGGCGTCTCGTGTGGCAGCATGACAGCGTGGTCAGTGGACGCTGGCGCGGCAACAATCCGGGTGCGACCAAGCTGTTCGAATTGCGCGACAAGGTGCTCGGCATCGTCGGGCTGGGTGCGATCGGCAAAAAGGTTGCACGCTTGGCCAACGCCTTCGGCATGCGCGTGCAGTACTACGACATCCGCCGTGTCTCCGAAGCCGAGGAGGACGCGCTCGACGTCCGCTTCCGGCTGATGAACGAGATCCTGCGCAGCTCCGACATCGTCTCCCTGCATGTGCCGCTGACGCCGGCGTCGAGACACATGATCGGCGCGGCGGAACTCGCGCTGATGAAGCCCAGCGCCTTCCTGGTGAACACCTGCCGCGGCCCGGTGATCGACGAGAAAGCGCTGATCGCAGCACTCGATGGCGGGGTGATCGCCGGGGCGGGTCTCGACGTGTTCGACCAGGAACCGCCGCCTTCCGACAATCCGCTGTTCAGGATGGAGAATGTCGTCCTGACGCCGCACTACGCCGGCCCGACCTGGGACAATCAGCCGGCGCGCTTCCGCAATGCCTTCGACAATTGCCAGCGCGTGGCGCGGGGCGAGGCGCCGCTCTGGATCATTCCCGAACTCCAGTAGCGCCAGCCCAACAGACAGAAAAAGGAGTGGGGGGTGTCGGGGGGCGAGTTCCCTCGCCCCCTGACCACTTACGCTGCCCGCCGTGACGCCCGCGCCCGCATGGCGGCCCATGCCGCGACGAAGCGGCCGGCGGTGTCCTCGGGCGCGTTCCAGGGCAGCGAGACGCGGATGGCGCAGGCGGCCTCCGCGCCCAGCCCCATGGCCGCCAGCACATGGGACGCCCCGACCTTTCCCGAAGAACACGCCGCGCCCGCAGAGACGCGCATGCCCGCGAGATCCAGCGCGATCACCTGCGTTTCCGCCGGCACGCCGGGCAGCAGGATGGAGGTCGTGTTGGGCAGGCGCGGCGCGTCCCGGCCAGGGAAGCGTGCCTCCGGCGCAAGGGCGGCAATGGCGGCCTCGATGCCATCGCGGATCGGAGCGAGGCGCGCGGCTTGCCCTTCCGTCGCCGCGCGGCAGGCGGCCGCGAAACCGGCGATGGCGGGCAGCGGTTCGGTGCCGCCGCGGCGCCCGCGTTCCTGGCCTCCGCCGGCGACCAGGGGCGAAACATCCAGCCCCGGGCGCAGCAGCAGCGCCCCCGCCCCCTTGGGCCCGCCGATCTTGTGCGCCGACAGGGCCAGGCTGTCGGCCCCGGGCGGCAGGGCCACGCGCCCGGCCGCCTGCACCGCATCGACATGCAGCAGTGCGCCATGCCGGCGGCAGATGGCGGCGGCGGCCTCGATCGGGTGCAATACGCCGGTCTCATTGTTCGCGGCCATCAGGCACACCAGAGCCGGGCCGCCTGTGGCGAGCGCGGCGTCGAGCGCCACGAGGTCGATTGTGCCATCGGCCTGCACCGGCAGCAGCGCCGCCTCGGGCGCGGCGCGCAGCACCGCGGGGTGTTCCGTCGCACCCAGCAGCACCCGCCGCCCGGCGGCCAGCCCGCGGACGGCCAGCGCATTCGCCTCGGTGCCGCCGGCGGTGAAGACGATATCCTGCGCCCTGGCGCCGAAACGCGCCGCGACGGCCGCCCGCGCATCCTCCAGCACCCGCCGCGCCGCACGGCCCTCCGCATGGACCGAGGACGGGTTGCCTGGCAGGTCCAACGCGGCGAGCACGGCCGCCCGCGCCTCCGGCCGCAGCGGTTCGGTCGCATTGGCGTCGAGGTAGAGACCCCCTGTCACGGCGGGGTGCCGGCGGCGGCCTCGGCTCCGGCGGGCGGGCGGGCGCGACCGGTGACGCGGCCATCCACCACATCGGCCAACGTCATGGCGCCCAGGAACAGCCGAATCTGGTCGCCGAGTTCGGCCCAGAGATCATGCGTCAGGCAGCGCGTGCCGCCGAGGCAGCCTGGCCCGCCTTCCTCGCAGCGGGTTGCGACGATGGGCTCGTCGGCGGCCTCCACCACCTCGGCGATGCGGATGGCGCTGGCCGGGCGGGCGAGCCGGTAGCCGCCACCCGGCCCGCGCGCCGAGGCCACCAGCCCCGCGCGCCGCAAGCGGCCGAACAATTGCTCCAGATAGGCCACCGACAATTGCTGCGCGGCGGCGATGTCGTTGAGGGTGACCGGGCGACCGTTCACGCAGCCCTCGGATCGGCCCTCCCGTGCCGCCATGTCGACCAGCGCCATGACGGCGTAACGTCCGCGGGTGGACAAGCGCATGACCTACTCCGCTCTCCTCGCAACCCTGATCCGTCGTTCACACATGGGGGGTCTGTAGTGATTCTGTTATGCGATCGACGTCCGGTTCCCATATAGTGCGCGAGCCCTGGGACACGGGAACCTCCCTCAGGGCAACATGGAATGCTCCCAGACCGTTGATTTCGCAGCATCGCAGCAATGCGGGCCGGGGCGCGGATTGACGCTAAGTTTTCCGACCGCCGCAGTCAACAATTCCGGCGGCGCGGAGCGATCCATGGCAAGGCGCACCCCCAGCGCCACTCGTGCGGGGTTCCCCAAACTGCGGCAGGTCGCCGCCAAACCGGCCCAGGCCCCGCGAGGGGCGAGTCAGGTTGGAGCGGCCTGCGGCAAAGCATTGGACTGAACGCACGATGCCTGAGGTCATGTTCGCCGGGCCGGATGGCCGGCTCGAGGGACGATACCATCACTCGAAGCGGCCCAATGCCCCGGTGGCGCTGATCCTCCACCCCCACCCGCTGCATGGCGGGACCATGAACAACCGGGTGTCCTACAGCCTGTACCAGCGCTTCCAGGCGATGGGCTTCTCCGTCCTCCGCTTCAACTATCGCGGCGTGGGCCGCAGCCAGGGCCGCTATGACGGTGGCATCGGCGAAGTGTCGGATGCCTGTTCGGGGCTGGACTTCCTGCAGGCGGTCAACCCGAACGCCTCGATGCTCTGGGTCGCCGGCTATTCCTTCGGCGCCTATGTCGGCATGCAGGTGCTGATGCGGCGGCCCGAGATGGGCGGCTTCATCTCCATCAGCGCGCCGGCGTCGCACTATGATTTCGGCTTCCTCGCGCCCTGCCCCTGCAACGGGCTGATCTTCCACGGCGCGGATGATGAGCTGGTGCCGGAACCGTCGGTGCGGAAGCTGGTGGACAAGCTGAACACCCAGAAGGGCATCACCATCGACTACCGGGTGATGCCGGGCGCAGGCCATGTCTATACGCCGGACCAGACCGAGAAGGTCGTGGACGCCACCGAGGACCACGTCATGGGCGTGCTCAATCGCGGCCGGATGGCTCTCGCCGCCGACTGACGCGCGGGCGCCACAGCGCTCCGCCTCGAGCAGGGCCGCCGGGCAACCGGCGGCCCTTCGCATGTTCGGCGCATGCCATCACGGGACCTGGACGACGCGCCTGTGGGTGGGAACCCTGGAGCGGAGGCTGCGCCGGCTCGCCGGCCAATGCTGTGCGCAATGTCACATGTGTCGCCTGATCGACCCGCTGCCGAAGCCCCTTTGCGGCCGGGACGCGGCCGTGCATCGTGGCGACAACGACCTTCCGGGGGAAACGATCGATGAATGCCACCCGTCGCGGCGTGCTGCTCACCGCCACGCTTGCCATGCCCGCTATCGCCCGGGCCCAGGGCAGCGGCTGGCGGCCGGACCGGCAGATCACCATGATCGTCGCCTATGCGGCCGGCGGGGGCACCGACACGGCGGCGCGCACGATCGCGCGGTTCATGGAGAAGGATCTCGGCCAGCCGGTGGTGGTCCTGAACCGGCCAGGCGCCGGCGGCGAGATCGGGTTCAGCGAATTGGCCCGTGCCCGGCCGGATGGCTACACGATCGGGTTCATCAACACGCCATCCATCGTGACGGTGCCGATCGAGCGCCGGGCGCGCTTCAGCCTGGATGATTTCGCCCTGATCGCGAACATCGTCGATGATCCCGGCGGCATCTGGGTGCTGAACGACAGCCCGTTCCGCGATTTCCAGGGCATGCTGGCAGCGGCGCGCGCGCGGCCGGGGACGATCGGCTACGGCACCACCGGGATCGGGTCCGACGACCACCTGGCGATGCTTGCCATCGAACGCGCCAGCGGCACGTCCTTCCTGCATATCCCCTTTGCCGGATCCGCCCAGGTGAAGCAGAACCTGCTGTCCCGCGCGATCCCGGTGGCCGTGATGAACATGGCCGAGGGCATGAACGAATGGCGCCAGGACGTGATGCGCCCGCTGGTGCAGATGGGTGCCACGCGCTGGGAGCCGGCGGCCACGGTGCCGACGCTGAAGGAACTCGGCCTCGACATCGTGGAAGGGTCGATGCGCGGCATGGCCGCGCCGGCGGGCATGCCGCCGGAAGTGATGGCGCGGCTTGCGCTGTCGGTCCGGCGCACCGTGGATGACCGGGAATTCCAGGCGCTCGCCACGCAGCAGAGCCTGCCGCTGCGCTTCCTGGCGCCGGACGAATACCGCGCCGAGCTGCTGGCGCTGCGCGACCGCTACCAGGCGCTGTGGAACGCGCATCCCTGGAAGGAATGAGGCCAGTGTCGGAATTTCGCGGCGTCTGGCCGATCCTCTACGCCTTCTTCGATGCGCAGGAACGGCTGGACCGCGCGGCGATGCGCGCGCAGGTCGAGGCCTGCATCCGCGGCGGCGCGCATGGCATCGCTGTGCTCGGCCTGGTGACGGAATTCCACAAGCTGACGCTGGTGGAACGTCGCACGATCATCGACTGGGTGCTGGAGGATGTCGGCGGCCGCCTGCCCGTCGCGGTGACGGTGAACGAATCCGGCGTGGCCGCCGCGTTGGAAGTCGCACGCGCGGCGGAAGCGGCGGGCGCGGCCTGGCTGGTGCTGCAGCCGCCGCAGATCGCCGGCATGAACGAGGCTGCGCTGATCCGCTTCATGGGCGCGCTGGCCGAAGGCGTGTCGATCCCCTGCGGGCCGCAGAACAATCCGTCGATGATGGATGTGGCGCTGTCGGCCTCCGCACTTCGGACGCTGAACCGGCAGCATCCGCATTTCCGCATGATGAAGGGCGAAGGCCCGATCCTGTACGTGCAGCGCCTGATCGAGGAGACCGAGGGCGCCTTCGCGATCTTCAACGGCCTCGCGGGCCTGGAATTGACCGACACGCACCGGATCGGCTGCGCGGGCATGATCCCCGCGCCGGATGTCGCCGACGTGCAGGCACGGATCTGGGAATTGATGGATGCCGACGACGAGAAGGGTGCGGAGGCACTGCACCGGTCGGTGCTGCCGATCGCGACCTTCATGATGATGCCGCGCACGGCCGAGCATTTCGCGGCCTATGGCAAGCCGTTCTTCGCGAAGCGCGCCGGCATCGCGCCGCCGCACGGGCGCCGGCCTTGCGTGGAGCCGCACCCGCTGGGGGTGTCCATCCTGGGACGGCTCGGCCGGGGGCTGCCCTCGCTGGCGGGGTAAAGCCCAGCGATCGACAGCCGGGCCGGGCGGCTTCGCCACCGACACGGCGGCTGCCGCCATGTATGCTCACGCAACCAAGCGCAACGCCGCCAGGAGCCGCAGCGATGCATGACGACCGCGCCGCCGCGCAGGCAGCACCTTCGCGCCTGCAGAAGGCGAAGCATATCGCGGCGGAGGAATTGCGCCGCTACGTCATCGCCTTCCTTTATCTCTACGTGCTGCTCGGCGTCTTCACCGTCCATGAGGACATGGTGCTGCGCGAACGCAGCCTCGGCCTCGCCCCGCATGGCTGGGCCCTGGTGAACGCCCTGGTGCTCGGCAAGGTGATGCTGGTCGCCGAGCAGCTTCGTCTCGGCACGCGCTTCAAGCCCAACCCGCTGATCTACCCGATCGTCATCGAGGCCTTCATCCTGGCCGTGCTGTTCCTCGCCATCCATGTGCTGGAGCACGTGATCGCCGGCATGATCCACGGCGAGGCGCTGGCGGCCAGCATTCCCATAATCGGCGGTGGCGGCCCGCTGGGGTTGGCATTCGCGGGGTTCAGCTTCTTCGTGGCGCTGATCCCTTTCTGCGGCTTCCGCCAGGTGTCGCGGGCGATCGGGCCGGAACGCATGCGTGCGCTGTTGCTCGGCCCGCCGCCGCTACCGCCGGGCAACGCCTGAGCCTGGCCGGCGCGTCGCGCCATCAGCCCTTCAGCGCAATCAGGCTGGCGATGTTCGCGGGCGCGATCAGCCCGGCAAGCCGCCCGTCCGCGGCCGTGCCGCGCCGATGGGGTGGGTATGCGCCGGCAGGGCCGCGATCTCGACCACCAGCTTCCTGAGCACGGCCTGCGCGAAGCTCTGCATGTCGCGGGCGACGATGATGAAGGCCCGGGGGCCGCCGATGACGCTTTGCGTGTAGTAGGCGTCGAGATCGCCCACGGCATCGAGGATCGGCAAGCCGTTGACGGTGATGCCCGCCGCCACCGCGGCATCGCGCGCCTCGGCCACGGGCCTCCCGTCGTTGTTCGGCCCATTGCCCGAGACGTCTATGACACGGCGGTCCGTCGCGTAGGGGGCGCGCGCAAGCAGACGGGCCGAGAAGTCGAGGGCGCCGCTGATCGAGGTGAATCCAGGGATCGGCCTCGGCGCCCGCCGCAATGCGGCTGCGAAGCCGTGGGCGCTGGCCGCATTCCCGACGACCGTCCAGGGAACGGCGAGACCTTGGCGATCGTGATCCGACCATTCCACCGCGGCCAGGGCCACCCGGCCACGCGGGCCTGACGCCACCGCCTCAAGAAATGCATCGCTCTGCACCGCGCGGGCGTGACCCTCGCGCTGCAGTGTGAAGTGTTCGTCGCTGAGGCTGCCCGACGCATCGATGGCGAGGACCAGGAGCACGTCGGGCGTGTCCGGCGCCTGCGCGAGGCTTGTCCCGGCGGCCGCGAGAAGGCTCCTCCGCAGCATGGTGGCTGGTCTCCGCCCTGCGTTGCGACTTGCCGCCGTCCATCCGCGAGAGCCGGCATCGGGCGGCCAGGGCCAGCCTGCGACCAGGCGCGGTCGATGCGCTATCGGAATTCGGCCGGGGCTGTCCTCGGGCCGTCGGATTCACCCCGCGCCGGCCCGTTCCATCCGGTCAGAGCAGCGATCCCAGGATGCGCCCGCCCGTCAGCGGCGCCGGCGCACCGGTCGTGCCGGGGAAGGTGATCGGCAGCCCGCGGGCCACCCGCGCCGCCAGCAGGCCGAAGGCCTGGGCTTCCAGCGCATCGCCATCCCAGCCGGCGACCTCGACCGGGCGGACGGGTTCCTCCAGCGCGCCGGCCAGCGCCTTCATGATCGCCGGGTTTCGCCGCCCACCGCCGGCCACCAGCCATTGCAGCGGCGGTTTCGGAAACAGCCGCGCAGCCGCCGCGACGCAGACCGCGCAGAAGGCGCAGAGCGTCGCCGCGCCATCGGCGGCCGACAGTTCAGCCGCCCCGGCCTCCTTCAAGGCCCGGTCGAAATCCAGCCGGTCGAGCGATTTCGGCGGCGGCGCGGTCAGATAGGGATGCGCCATCAGCCGCCCCAGCACCGCCCCATCGGCCTGGCCGGCTAGCGCCAGCTTGCCCGCGGCGTCGTAGTCCTTGCCGGTGTGCTGCCGCGCCCAGTCGTCCAGCGGGCCGTTCGCCGGCCCGGTGTCGAAGGCCAGCATCTCGCCATCCGCGCCGAGCCAGGTGACGTTGCCCACCCCGCCGAGGTTCAGGATCGCCAGCGGCTTGGGCAGCGGCGCCGACAGCGCCCGGTGGAACACCGGCACCAGCGGCGCCCCCTGCCCGCCCGCCGAGACATCGGCGGAACGGAAGTCGTAGGCGACCGTCATGCCGGTCCGCCGCGCCAGGGAAACCGCATCCCCCACCTGCCAGGTGAAGGGCGTGACGTTGCGCCCGGCTACCGGCGGCCGGTGCAGGATGGTCTGGCCATGGAAGCCGATCAGGTCGGCCTCGAGCCCGAGTGCCTCCACCGCCTCCGCATGCCGGTCCGTCAGGCGCTTCACGGCGTCCAGCAGGTCCGGGTCGTCCCAGGCCAGGGTCTCCGCGCGGTCGAGCAGCGCCCGCAGCGCGCGGCGCAGCCTGGGGTCGTAGGGCAGGGTCAAGCGGGGGCCGATCCGCGCGATCGTCTCCCCGTCCGTTTCCAGATACGCGGCATCCACCCCGTCCAGCGAGGTCCCGCTCATCAGCCCGATGGTTCTCAGCATGCTCTCGACGTGCTAGCCCCCCGGACCTTCCGGCGGAAGTCCCCGCAGCATCAGGACAGCACGATGAGCGCCCCGAACAGCGATTTCCTGCGCATTGCCAAGGAACGCGGCTACATCCACCAGACCTCGGACGAGGCGGAGCTCGATGCCGCGCTCTCGAAGGGCGGGCTCGTCGCGTATATCGGCTACGACTGCACGGCCGACAGCCTGCATGTGGGGCACCTGATGCCGACCATGCTGCTGCGCCTGCTGCAGAAGACCGGCGGGCGGCCCATCGCGCTGATCGGCGGCGGCACCACCAAGGTCGGCGACCCCTCCGGCAAGGATGAGGCGCGGCAACTGCTGACCGAAGACATCATCGAGGCCAACAAGGTCGGCATCCGCCGCACCTTCGACGCGCTGCTCGACTTCAACGCCGGTGCGATGATGCTCGACAACGCCGCATGGCTGGACGAGCTGCGCTACATCCCCTTCCTGCGCGATGTCGGCCGGCATTTCAGCGTCAACCGCATGCTGACGATGGACAGCGTGAAGCTGCGGCTCGAACGCGAGCACTCGCTGTCCTTCCTCGAGTTCAACTACATGCTGCTGCAGTCCTACGACTTCCTGGAGCTGCACCGCCGCCACGGCGCGGTGCTGCAGATGGGCGGGTCGGACCAGTGGGGCAACATCGTCATGGGCGCGGAACTCATCCGCCGCATGGCGGGCGGGCATGCGCATGTGCTGACGACGCCGCTGCTCACCACCGCCTCGGGTGCCAAGATGGGCAAGACGGCCGCGGGCGCGGTGTGGCTCAATCCCGATCGCCTGTCGCCCTACGATTACTGGCAGTTCTGGCGCAATACCGAGGACGCGGATGTGGGCCGCTTCCTCGGCCTGTTCACCGAATTGCCGATGGATGAAGTGCGCCGCCTGGGCGCGCTGCAGGGTGCGGAGGTGAACGAGGCGAAGAAGATCCTCGCCACCGAGGCCACCGCCCTGCTGCATGGGCGCGAGGCCGCGGAGGCAGCCGCCGAGACAGCGCGGCGCGCCTTCGAGGACGGCGCGGCGGCCGAGACGCTGCCCTCCATCACCGCTGCCCTGCCCGCGCCGTTCATCGACCTCGCGGTCCAGGCGGGGCTTGCCGCGTCCAAGGGCGAGGCGCGGCGGCTGATCGCGCAGAATGGCCTCAGGCTGAACGACGCGTCGGTGACGGATGCGACGCTGACCGTGACGCCAGCCGACCTGCGCGACGGTGCGGCGAAGCTGTCGGCCGGGCGCAAGCGTCACGTGCTGGTGCGCGCAGGCTGAAAGGCTTCACTCCGAGGCGTGCGGTCCGCAACTCCGTGGTGGACGGCACGCCTCCGTGATAAATATCGTCGTCGCAGGGGCAAGCCAGGTGATCACAGGAGTGATCCATGAGCCTCAAGGACGATGTCAGCGATTTCCTGAAGCATAGCCGCGAGATCCGTTACCTCAACTTCGAGGCCTTCGGCTTCCGCTTCAGCCCCGGGCAATACGAACTCATCGCCGAGAAGATCGACAGCGGCGATATCCCGGTGCGGGATTCGGCGGCCCTGCCGATGAGCTCCGGCGCCGGCGCCAGCTGGAAATACGGTCTGAACGAGTTCTGGTTCCGCTCCGACTTCGACATCAAGAAGGACTACTGGCGGGCCCTGCTGGCGCATGAGGGCACGCACAGCGTCCACGACATGCTCAACCCCGGGAAGATCGAGACGGCGATCGCGGAGTCCATCGGCTACATCGCCGAGGCGATCGCACTGCATGCGCAGGGCAACCTCCCGATCACCGCCAAGACCGGCGGTGTCGATCCGATGCGCGCCGAGGCGATGCGCGTCGTGCAGGCGATGTGGGACCCGACCGGGCTGCACATGATGGTGCTGTCGCAGGCCGACGCCGATTCGATCCGCGCCATCGTCGCAGCCCACCCGCACACGATCGCGCAGGGTGCGACGATGGATCTATCCGGCCTGCACTGAGCCGGCGAGCGCCTGCCAGGGCGCTACACCCCCGTGAAGGGCAGGATCTGGTGGCGCGCCCGTTCGTGCTGGACCTGGTCCGCTGGATCGAGCACCACGCGCCCCACCGGGTTCCGCCCCGCGAGCACCTCCGCGAGGTCCGCGCGCGCCTTGCGGTCGTTGCGGTAGTACTGGTGCTCGACGATGTCCCATTCGGTGCCGCCGACCTGGAACAGATCCGGCTTGGACTGCGGGGCCTGCAGCCCCAGGAAGTAGTCCACCACCGTCACCCCCGGCGGCAGCAGCGACAGCTCCGCCGGGCCGAAATGGCCGAGCCGCCGGGACCCGTCATTGGCGATGCGACTGGCGATGGCGAGCGTGTTGTCGCGACTGGTCACGACCGTCACGCCGTCCGCCAGAAGCGCGATCTCGCTCAGCGGCTCCTGCGGCTGCAATGCGTTGTGGGGCACGTCCGAGGCGACCAGCACCGCATGGTCGAAGGTGCCCGCCATCGGCGCCGTCAGCAGGCCGTTGCGCATCACCGCGAGCCCGGCAGCCAGGGCGAGATTGCCCATGCTGTGCGCCAGCAGGACCATGCGCGGCAGGCGGCGGCGCTTCTTCGCCCGCAGCCGGGCGCGATGGATCTCCCGCAACAGGCGCGACAGCGCGCCGCCCGCGGCGATCGCATCCGTCTGGTCGGCCCGGTATTGGGAGATCACGGCACCGACCAGCGCGGCAAGCTTCTGCGGGTCGATGACCAGGCCATCCGACGGCCATGAGAAGGCGAAGGGCGCGAGCGCGACCTGCTCGCTGTAGAATTCGGTGATCTGCGCGGCGCGTTCGATGGCCGAGCCGAAGCTGTTGGCGAAGCCGTGCACGAAGAACAGCGCGACCGCACCCCGGCCCACCGCGTTGTCGAGCCATGCGTCCAGCAGTTTTGCGGCGGAGCCGGCATCCGGGTCAGCGAAATCGTCGTCGCCCGGGATTTCCGGATGCGCCAGCAGGCGCCGGCGGGCCTCGGTCTGCTCCGGGTCGCCGATCATCTCGACGGCGGCCTTGCCGAGCCAGAGCTTGCGGTTGTCGGGCACCTCCCCGCTGATGGCGTCGAAGGCGTCCGAGTTGCGTCGCCGATTGGTCGCGTAGAAGACGACCAGGGATTTCGGGTCCGTCGCCGCGCGAGGTGCCATGGTTTCGTTCCCTATGCGGAAGAAACCCTGCGCCTTCGCGGGCCGCCCTGGCAAGTCACTGCGCCGCGACGGCTACTCGAAGCGGTTCGCCTTCGGGAACCCGTTCGGCGGCGCCTTGCCGGCGCCGGCACGGTTGCCGATCCACTGGCGAAGGTCCGTCTCCGTCCGCGTGCGTCCGCCCAGCGTCCAGGACAGGCCCTCGGCCTTGGTGAACACCTTGGCGTCCGACAAGCCGCCGTCGCGATAGGCCTGCAACTGCACGCCGCGGCCGCGGCTCATCTCCGGCACCTGTTCCAGCGGGAAGACCAACAGCTTCCGGTTCTGACCGATCACGGCGACGGTGTCGCCCTCGACCGGAGTGCAGATCGCGGCCTCCGCCGCGGCATCGACATTGAGCAACTGCTTGCCGGTGCGCTTTTCCGCCAGCAGGTCTTCGCCCTTCACGACGAAGCCCTTGCCGTCGGATGCGGCGAGCAGGAAGCGCTTGCCTTCCTCATGCACGAACATCGTCACCACCGCGTCCTCGTTGGTGAGGTCGACCATCAGCCGCACGGGCTGGCCATCCCCGCGCCCGCGCGGAATGGCGTCGGCCTTGAGCGTATAGGCCTTGCCGTTGGTGGCGAAGATCACGATGCGGTCGGTCGTCTCGGCATGCAGCGCGGCGAACAGCCCGTCGCCTTCCTTGAAGCGGATCTCGCCATCGAGGGCGATGTGCCCCTTCTGCGCGCGGATCCAGCCCTTCTCGGACAGGATGACGGTGATGGGCTCGCGCTCGACGAAGGCGGTCTCGTCCACCAGCACGGCGGGCAGGACGCGGCCGGTCTCGGTGCGCCGCTTGCCGAGCGGGCCGTCGCCGAATTTCGCGCGCGTCGCCGCGATCTCCTCGGCGATCGCGGTCCAGCGCTTGCCTTCCGAGGCCAAGAGCCCCTGCAGCTTCTTCTGTTCCGCGCTGAGCTTCTTGTGCTCCTTGCGGATCTCCATTTCCTCAAGGCGGCGCAGGGCGCGCAGGCGCATGTTGAGGATGGATTCCGCCTGGAGATCCGTCAGCGAGAAGGTCGCCATCAGCACCGGCTTCGGCTCGTCCTCGCTGCGGATGACGCGGATCACCTCGTCGAGGTTGAGGTAGGCGACGAGGTAGCCGTCGAGGATCTCGAGCCGCCGCGCGATCGCGGCGAGGCGGTGTTCCGTCCGCCGCACCAGCACGACATGGCGATGGTCGAGCCAGGACCGCAGCACCTCCCGCAATCCCATCACGCGCGGGGTGCGGTTCGCATCGAGCACGTTCATGTTGAGCGGGAAGCGGGATTCCAGCGCGGTGGCGCGGAACAGCGTCTCCATCAGCACGGCGGGTTCGACCGCGCGCGTCTTCGGCTCCAGCACCAGGCGCACGACGTCGGTGCTTTCGTCGCGCACGTCGCCGAGCAGCGGCAGCTTCTTTTCCTCAAGCAGCTGGGCGATCTGCTCGATCAGCTTGGCCTTCTGGACCTGGTACGGGATCTCGGTGACGACGATCTGCCAGGTGCCGTTCTTCAGCGCCTCGCGTTCCCACTTCGCGCGTACGCGGAAGCCGCCGCGGCCGGTCTCATAGGCGTCGCGGATGGATTCGGCAGGTTCGACCAGCACGCCGCCGGTGGGGAAATCCGGGCCGCTGATGTGCTGCATCAGGTCGGCACCGGGGTCCTTGATCAGCGCGAGTGCGGCGTCGCACAGCTCCCCCGCATTGTGCGGCGGGATCGAGGTCGCCATGCCTACGGCGATGCCCGCCGCGCCATTCGCCAGCAGGTTCGGGAAGGCGGCGGGCAGGACGATCGGCTCGCGTTCCTCGCCGTCATAGGTGGCGCGGAAATCGACCGCATCCTCCTCGATGCCTTCCAGCATCGCCTTGGCGACCTCGGTCAGGCGCGCTTCGGTGTAGCGCATGGCCGCGGCGTTATCGCCGTCGATGTTCCCGAAGTTCCCCTGGCCTTCGACCAGCGGGTAGCGCGCGGCGAATTCCTGCGCGAGGCGCACCATCGCCTCATAGATCGAGCTGTCGCCATGCGGGTGATACTTGCCCATCACGTCGCCGACGATGCGGGCGCATTTCTTGAAGCCCGTCGCCGGGTCCAGCCGCAGCTGGTGCATCGCCCACAACAACCGGCGATGCACCGGCTTCAGCCCGTCACGCACATCCGGCAGGGAGCGCGCGGTGATGGTGGACAGGGCATAGGCCAAGTAGCGCTCGGACAGCGCATCGGCGAGGCGCGTCTCGCGCGTGTTGCCGCCGTCGGGCAGGTCCTTGAGGTCGTCGGGCATGGGAATAGATTCGCGCTTCGTTCTCTAAACGGGGGGCTTACACCGCCGCGGCCAGCGCCGCCACCCGGTCCGCGAGCCGGTGCCGCGCTTCCGGCACCGGGCGGTGCCGGGCACCGAAGGCGTCGCGTTCCAGGAAATGGCCGGTCAGGCGCAGCCCCGCATCCCAGGCCGCGGGGTCGCCGGGGCCCTCATTGCCCAGCAGGAAGCCTGGCAGGGCCAGCAGCCGCCCGGCATAGGGCGCGGCCGCCTCGGCGCTCACGGCCCGGCCGGTGCGGGGCGAGACGTGGGTGAGCCCGGTCGCCGCCCCGGTCACTGCGCAAGCGGACAGGTCCAGGCCATAGCCCAGTTCGGCCAGCACCAGCGCTTCCCACCGCACATAATCCGCCAAGACGCCCTCCGCGCCGCCGGCCAGATGGCCGATCAGCGAGACCAGGCCATGGAAGGCGCGCGGATGCGCTTCCCGTTCCGGAAGCGCATCCGCGGCGATCGCGCAGGCGGATGACAGGAGAGACAGGGCCAACGGGTCATCCATCGCGAGCGCGGCGGCCGCGTGGACCATTTCGCCACTCAGTGCGCCGAGCTGATCCGAGAGGCGCGCGACCCAGTGCGCTTCCACCAGGTTGCCCGGCAGCCAAAGCCCAGCCTGGGCGCGCGACGCGCCGCCCTTGGCGAGGCCAGCATGGCGGCCATGCTCCTCGGTCAACAGTGTCACGATCGCCGCTCCCTCCCCGAACGGGCGGACATCGAGGACCACGGCGGGGGCGGACCAGTCCATCTCAGCGGCGCAACCAGGCCGGGACACTCATCACAAGCGCGGCGAGGGCCGCCAGCGCCACCACCGGCGCGCCGAGCAGCAACACGCCGAAGCGGCTCCACCAGTCGCAGCGGCCGATCATGTTGCACTCGTCGGGCGCGACGACGAGGAGGACCACCCAGACGCCGGCCAGGAGTCCGGTCACAACCCAGGCCTTCACCCAGCCCGGGCGGACGGTCATCCCATATCCTCGAGACCGATCGCCCGGATCCGTGCGCGTTCCTCGTCCCAGCCTTCCCGTTCCTTCACGTTCAGGAACAGGTGCACCGGGCGTTCCAGCAGCTTGGTCAACTCGATCCGCGCGCTCTGGCCGATCGCCCGGATACGGCTGCCCTTGTCCCCGATCAGGATCGCCTTCTGCGTCGCGCGTGAAACATAGACGGTGCAATCCACGCGCACTGAACCGTCGGCATTCTCGGTCCACTGCTCGGTCTCGACCGAGGCGTGGTGCGGCACTTCCTGATGCGTCTGGCGCAGGATCTGCTCGCGCACGATCTCGGCGGCCAGCATCCGGTTGGGCAGATCGGTGAGTTCGTCCTCGGGAAACAGGTAGGGGCCGGGGGGCATCGCCGCAGCCATGCGGTCCTGCAGGCGGTCGATGCCCTCCCCCTTCTCGGCCGAGATCATGAAGGTCTCGGCGAAGGACAGGATGGCGTTGAGCTCGGCGGTCAGCGGCAGCAGCCGCTCGCGCGGGATCAGGTCGATCTTGTTCAGCGCCAGCCAGACCGGCTGGCGGGATTTCGCCAGCCCCTCGGCGATCTTGCGCACGGCGTCCGTCAGCCCGGCCCGCGCATCGACGACCAGCAGCGCCACATCGGCGTCCTGCGCGCCGCCCCAGGCGGCGGCGACCATGGCGCGGTCCAACCGCCGGCGCGGCGCGAAGATGCCCGGCGTATCCACCAGGATGATCTGTGCCGCGCCATGCATCAGAACAGCGCGGATACGGAAGCGCGTCGTCTGCGGCTTGGGCGAGACGATCGTCACCTTCGTCCCGGTCAATTGGTTGACCAGGGTGGACTTGCCGGCATTGGGGGCACCGACGATGGCGACCAAGCCGCAATGTGTCGTGCCGCTCATGCTTCCACTCCTGCGAGCCAGGCCTCGGCGGCGGCGAGTTCGGCCGCGCGCTTCGAATCGCCCGCGCCCTCGGCCTCCCGCCCTGCCGCCAGCACGGCGATGACGAACAGCGGCGCGTGGGACGGGCCGGCGGAGGACACCACCCGATACTGCGGCAGGCCGAGCCCGCGCCCCAACGTGTATTCCTGCAGCCGGTTCTTGGCCGAGACCGGCGGCTTCACATCCGCATCCAGCAGCGCCGCCCAATGCCGATGGATCACGCCGCGCGCCGCCTCCAGCCCGCCGTCGCGATAGATGGCGCCGAGCAGCGCCTCCACCGCATCGGCCATGACCGTCTGGCGGGCGCGCAGCCCGGCGCGTTCCTCGCCCGGCGGAATGCGGATCGCCTCGGCAAGGCCCACCGCGTCACCGACCTTCGCCAGCGTCTCCCACGCCACGAGGGACGACAGCCGGCGCGTGAGATTGCCTTCCCGCTCGGCGGGGAAGCGTTCGATCAGCCATTCGGCCATCACCAAGCCGAGCACGCGGTCGCCCAGGAATTCCAGCCGCTCGTTCGAATCGAGCTGGCCACCGCGCGCATCGGCCGCGCTGCGGTGGGTCAGCGCCTGCGTCAGCAGTGCCGGATCGGCGAAGCGATGGCCGAGGCGATCCTCGATCCCGCTCATCTCACGGCCGAGAAGATTCGGCTCCAGCGGATGGCGAAGGGCCAGGCCCAGACCTCCCACCAGGACGCCGATCCATCCACCGAGAAGAAGATGAACTCCGCGCGGCCGACCAGGTTCTCGATCGGGATGAAGCCGACCGCGTTCATCGCCCGGCTGTCGAGGCTGTTGTCGCGGTTGTCGCCCATGGCGAAGACGTGGCCCTCCGGCACGCGGAACTCCGGCGTGTTGTCGAAGGGGCCATCATCGGTCGATTCGAGGATCTGGTGCGACACGCCCGGTTGCCCGTCCGTGCCCGGCAGCGTCTCAAGATACCGGCGCACCGTCATGCGTGGGCCGTCGCCTTCGACGGTGTATGGGCCGAGGTTCTCGCGCCGCACCGCTTGGCCGTTGACGTGCAGGATGCCGCCACGGACCTGGATGCGGTCGCCCGGCAGGCCGATGATGCGCTTGATGTAGTCCGTCGTCCCGTCGCGCGGCAGCTTGAACACCGCGACATCGCCGCGCCGCGGCAGGGATCCGAAGATCCGGCCCTCGAACAGGTTCGGGCTGAACGGCATCGAATGCCGCGAATACCCGTAGGAGAACTTCGAGACGAAGAGATAGTCGCCGACCAGCAGGGTCGGGATCATGGAACCGGATGGAATGTTGAAGGGTTCGAAGGCGACAGTGCGGATACCGATGGCGATCAGCGCCGCGTAGAGGATCGTCTTGACGCTCTCCAGCCAGCCGCCGGACGTCTTCTTCTTCATCATGGGGTGGGGTGCTTCGACGGCCTGGTCAGGGGTGGGCCCGGCGCCGGGGCGGCGCGGAGGCGGCAGGGAAAACAGCGGGGGGGCGCGCTGTCAAGGAAGCGGCACGGCCGTAATGATGACCACGGCCTGGGCGTAGGGAAACTCGTCCGTCATGGTCAGGGCCACATCGGCGCGGTGCCCCGGCGGCGTGATGGCCGCGAGCCGCGCCGCCGCCCCCCCGGTCATCCGCAGGGTGGGCTGGCCGGATGGCAGGTTCACCACCCCAAGGTCGCGCCAGAACACCCCGGCGCGGAAGCCGGTGCCGAGCGCCTTCGAGGCCGCCTCCTTGGCGGCGAAGCGCTTGGCATAGGTGGCCGCACGGATGCGTTCGGTGCGCTTTTCGGCCTTGGCGCGTTCGACGGGCGTGAAGATGCGGTCGAGGAAGCGGTCGCCGTGCCGCTGGATGGTCTTCTCCAGACGCCGGATGTCGAGCACGTCCGACCCGATGCCGATGATCACCGCGGCATCTCCGCCGCCCCGCCCGGTGCGGCGGCGTGGCGGGGGCGAGCGGCGATCGAGGGGTCCGGGCCATTGATCATGCACCCTTATATCGCAGCGACGGCGACGCCGCACCGTGGCGCCGCCGCCAACCACACGCCGCCGCGCGTTGAAGGGAGGCCACGACTTCGCCAGACTGCAACGATCCGCGAAAGCATCGGATGCGCGCATGAGCCTGTCTGCCGTCGCCACTCTCTTCGCCACCGCCTGCGTGCTGCTGCTCGGCACGGTGGTGAACCGGGCGGTCCCGGCCCTCAGCCGCTATGCCATCCCCGATCCGGTGACCGGCGGGCTGATCTTCGCCCTCGCCGCCTGGGCCGCCCAGGCCGTCGCGGGGTTCGAGATGCGCTTCGACCCGGTGATGTCGCGCCCCCTGCTGCTCGCCTTCTTCGCCACGGTGGGGCTGTCGGCGGATTTCCGCGACCTTGCGCGCGGCGGGCTGGTGCTGATCCGCTACCTCGCCGTGCTCGCCCCCTTCGTCGCCCTGCAGAATGTGGTGGGGATGAGCACCGCCTGGATGCTCGACCTGCCGCCGACCATGGGGCTGATCGTGGGCTCCATCACCCTGGTCGGTGGGCATGGTACGGGTGCGGCCTATGCCGATCTGTTCGCCGACAGCTACAACCTCGCCGGCGCGCTGCCGATCGCCATGGCGGCGGCGACCTTCGGTCTGGTGCTGGGCGGGCTGACCGGCGGGCCGGTCGGCAACATCCTGATCACCCGCTACCGCCTGGCTGGCAGCGCGGCGGCAATCGCGCAGGAACGGCAGGAAGCGGCCGAGCACGTCACCATCACCAAGGCGATCGCCGCCTTCGCCGCCATCACCTTCTGCATGATCGTGGGCGGCGAACTCGCGCAGATGATGGCCGGCGGGGTGCTGACCTTGCCTGCCTTCGTCTGGGCCCTGCTGACCGGCGTGCTGCTGCGCAACGGGCTGCAGGCGGCGGGGCTGTGGCGCATGGGCACGGGGCCGACCGACCTGCTCGGCGGCGTCGCCCTCGGCCTGTTCCTGTCGCTGGCCATGATGCAGATGCGGTTGTGGGAATTCGCCACCCTGGCCGGGCCGCTCGCCGCCATCCTGATCGCCCAGACGGTCGCCTGCGCGCTCTACGCCATGTTCATCGCCTTCCCCGGCATGGGGCGGAGCTACGATGCCGCGCTGATGGCCGCCGGCGTGATCGGCTTCTGCATGGGCTCGACGGCGACGGCGGTCGCCATCACCCAGGCCCTCGCCGCCCGCCACGGCCCGAGCCCGACGGCGACGCTGATCGTGCCGCTGACCGGCGCCTTCTTCATCGACCTCGTCAATGCCGGCGTGCTGGCCGGCTTCCTGGCCCTGCCATGGTTCACCTGATGCGCCGCCTGATCCCGATCCTGCTCCTGCTGCTGTTCGCCGCCTGCGGCGAACAGCCCGATGCCGCGCAGCTACGCCGCGATGTCGAGGCCCGACTGCGCAGCGCCTTCCCCGAGCAGGCGCTGACGATCGAATCGATCGAGCGGCAGGGCCGGATGGAAACCCTCGACGGCGGGCGGGTGGTGTATTTCAAGGCACGGCTGCGGCTCGACCGGCCGGTCGATTTCGGCCAGTGGGGCGGGCCCAATGCGCAGCTGCTGGCCGGCGTGCTCGGCACCGGTTCCGCTGGCATCGCCGGGCTGACCCTGGGCGGCAACCAGGCCGGCGACCGGCTGACCGTGTTCGGCACCCTGCCCTATCGCCGGGACGGCCACGGCTGGGTCGCCGTCGCCGTGCCCGGCCCGGTGGACACCACCATCAGTGGCCCGCCCGGCCAGCCAAGTGCCGCTGAACGCCTGCTTGCCACCTTGGCGGAGACGCTGCGCGCCGCCCCCGCCCATACCGCGCCGACCGGCGAAGCGATCATCGAGCAGGAGCTGGAGACCGCACGGCGCAACATCGAGGCGCGCTTCGCCCGGCTGACCGCGGGCTACCCGGTGGCGGCGGGCCCACCAGGCGGGGCCTATGCCCGGCTTGCCGCCGCCCTCGCCACGGATGCGCAGGCCCAGGGCGTCCGCCTGGTGGTGCTGCCCACCGCCGGCAGCGTCGAGAACCTGACCCTGCTGCGGGACGGCCGCGTCTCGCTGGCCTTCGCCCAGGCCGATGTCGCCGCGCTGGCCGCCGCCGGCCGTGGCCCCTTCGCCGAGGCCGGGCCGAATGAATCGCTGCGCGCGCTGCTCGCCCTGTTCCCCGAGCAGTTGCACATCGTCGTGCGCGCCGATGATGCGGCGCGCGGCGTGGCTGACCTCGCCGGGCGGCGGGTCGCGCCCGGCCTCGCGGGTTCGGGCAGCCGGGTGACGGCGATGGAGGTCCTGGCCGCCGCCGGCATCGCCGTCGCGGAAGCGCCGGAGGCCGCCACGCTCGATCCCAAGGCGGCACTCGCAGCACTGAACGCGGGCCGCGTCGATGCCGTGATGCTCGTTGGCGCCGCGCCCTTCCCGCCGGTGGTCGAGGCCTTCGGCGCGGCCCGCCTGCGCCTGCTGCCGGTCGAAGCCGCGCTGGCGGGGCGGCTCGCCGCTTCCGGCCTGGTGCCATTGCCGATCCCTGCCGGCGCTTATGCCGGGCAGTCGGCGGCGGTGCCGACCGTGGCGGTGACCGCGCTGCTGGTGACGGATACGCGCCTGACCGAGGCTGAAGCCCGTCGCGTCGGCCAGGCGGTGCTGGGCCGGATCGGTGCCCGGGAACGCGAGCCCCTGGCGCTGATGGTCTCGCCGGGCGCGGCGGGGCACGGCATTCCGCTGCCGCTGCACCCGGCGGCAAGCGGGCTGGCACGGCCAGCGTCGCGGTAGGGAGGCTTCGTCGGAGAGGCCCGGCGCCTCCCCGCCGGCACCTCACCCCGCCGCCCGCTCCACCTGTGTCACGCCGGGGCAGGCGCGCAATGCGGCGAGGATCGCCGCCAGGTGCCCGGTGTCGCGCACCTCGACATCGACCAGAACCTCGCACCAGTCACCGGAACGGTTGACGATACGCAGATTGTTCACCGCCCCTTCCTGGCGCGCGATCGCCGTGGTCAGGCTGGCGAGCGCGGCCGGCTTGTTCTCGGCCGTCAGTTCGATGCGTCCGACATGGCTGCCGCTGGGGCCGCCGTCATATTCCCAGTCCACGTCGATGAAGCGCTCGGGCGTGGCCGAGAAGGCCTCGAGCCCATGGCAGTCGTTCTTGTGGATGGTCACGCCGCGGCCGGTCGTGACGATGCCGACAATGCGGTCGCCCGGCAGCGGGTGGCAGCAGCCGGCGAAATGCACGGCCATGCCGGCGACGAGGCCGGTGATGCCCATCGCCGCGTCGCCGCGCCGCGGGCTGGTGGGCCGCTCCGCCTTGCCTGCGGTCAGCAGCGGGCCGGTGCCGAGCCGCCCACGCGGGCGCGCCAGCGGCATCTGGTCCACGCTGCGCGCCGGCGTGCGCAGTTCCGGCACCGCCGCGTTCAGCACGTCGCGCGGCGTCAGGTTGCCCGAGGCGACGGCGATGGACAGCGTCTCGAAATCAGGCTGCTTCAGCGCCTTGACCGCCGGCTCGGCGAGCTTCTCCGAGAAGTCGAGGCCTGCGGCGCGGAACGCCTTGGCGATCGCGGCGCGGCCTTCCTCCTTCTGCGTCGCGCGCTGGCGGGCGTGGACGAAGCGGCGGATGCGCGCGCGCGCCTTACCGGTGACGACGAAGCGTTCCCAGGCCGGGTTCGGCGTGCCGCCGCGCGCGGTGATGATCTCGACCTGGTCGCCGTTCTCGAGCGGATGGCGCAGCGGCACGATCTTGCCGTTGACCTTTGCGCCTACCGTGTTGTCGCCGACCTGGCTGTGCACCTGGTAGGCGAAATCCACCGGCGTCGCACCGCGCGGCAATTCGATCAGGTCGCCCTTCGGCGTGAAGCAGAAGACCTGGTCGCGATGCAGTTCCAGCTTGGTGTGATCGAGGAAGTCCTGCGGGTCGGACGCGCTTTCCAGGATCTCGAGCAGGTCGCGCACCCAAGGGTATCGCTTGCGGTTCGGCGCGATGCCCTCGCCCTGCTTGTAGATCCAGTGCGCGGCGACGCCGAACTCGGCGACTTCATGCATCTCGCGCGTGCGGATCTGCACCTCGATCTTGGCGTTGCGCCGCTCGGGCACCGTCACGCCTGTGTGCAGCGACTGGTAGCCGTTGGTCTTGGGCGTGGAGATCCAGTCCTTGAAACGGCCCGGCACCACGCGATAGGCGGAATGGATGGCGCCGAGCGCCGCGTAGCAGTCGTGCTTGTCCTTCACGATGACGCGGAAGGCCATGATGTCCGACAACTGCTCGAACGCCACGTTCTTGCGCTGCATCTTGAGCCAGATGGAATAGGGCGACTTCTCCCGCCCCTGCACCTCGACATCGTGCACGCCATTCTCGGCCAGCACGCGGCGGAGATCCTGCTCGATCTCCTCGATCAGGTCCGCACCCTGGCCGCGCAGATAGGTCAGGCGCGCAGCGATGGTCTGCCAGGCATCCGGGTTCATCTCCCGGAAGGACAGCGTCTCGATCTCGGTCTTGAGCGCGTCCATGCCGATGCGCTCGGCGAGCGGGGCATAGATCTCGATCGTCTCGCGCGCCGTGCGCGCGCGCTTCTCGGGGCTGCCCTTGCCGCCCAGCGTGCGCATGTTGTGCAGCCGGTCGGCGAGCTTCACGAGCAGGACACGGATGTCCTCGCTCATCGCCAGGACCAGCTTGCGGAAATTCTCCGCCTGCTTGGTGCGTTCGGATTGCAGTTCGAGGCGCGTCAGCTTGGTGACGCCATCGACCAGCCGCGCGACTTCCTTGCCGAAGCGCTTCTCGATCTCGGCGAGGGTGACGCCGGTATCCTCGACCGTGTCGTGCAGCAGCGCGGTCGCGACCGTCGCGGCATCAAGGCGATAGCCGGCGAGGATGTCGGCCACCGCGATCGGGTGGACGATGTAGGGCTGGCCGTCCTCGCGCCGCTGCGGCGCGTGCGCCTCCGCCGCCAGGGCGTAGGCGTTCTCGATCAGTTGCAGATCGGCACGCGGGTCATAGGCAGCGACCTTGCGCGCGATCTCCGTGCCGGGATTGGTCGCCTCCTGGGTGCGCAGGCCTTCGGGGGCCTGCGCGGGGCCGGATCGTCGGGTGCCGCTGGCGCCCTGGCCCATCGGCGGGTCCTAGCGCTTGCCGCCCAGTTCCGCGGCGAGCGCCGCTTCGAGGTCGTCGGGGGAGAAATCCTCGGCCGCCGCTTCCGGCAGCGTCTCCTCCTGGACTTCCATGATGCCGAAGATGTTCTCGTCGGTGGCGATGATGTCCATCACCTCCTCCTCGGCAGGCTCCGGTTCCGGCGCGCGGGACAGCGACTTGATCAGGTCGCCTTCCAGGCCGGCGAGTTCCACCTTCTCCTCGGCGATCTCGCGCAGCGCGACGACGGGGTTCTTGTCGTTGTCGCGCTCGACTTCGATCGATTCACCACGGCTGATGTTGCGCGCGCGCTGGGCAGCGAGCAGCACGAGCTCGAAACGGTTCGGGATCTTCTCGATGCAGTCTTCGACGGTGACGCGCGCCATGGAGGCTCCAAACACGTTTGGGGGCGCGCGGAAGGGGGTTCCGGGCGCCCGGAAATGCCGGTGAACCTTCCACATAGCCATGGGCACGCTGCACCGCAAGATGAAAGCCGCCTACGCTTCCGGCAGGCGGCGGATCTCCTGCGGTTCCAGCGCCGCGACAAGGCCCTCGACCGGTCGTTGCAGGACCGGGTGGATCCAGCCCGGGGCGATTTCCGCCAGCGGGCGCAGCACGAAGGCGCGCAGGTGGGCGCGAGGGTGCGGCAGGATCGGCGCCGGCCCCACCTGCACCCGGCCGCCGAGGTCGATCAGGTCGAGGTCGAGCACCCGCGGCGCATTCGGGTAGGGCCGGGCGCGGCCGGCCTCGTCCTCGATGGCGTGCAGGGCAGCGAGCAGCGCCTCGGGGCTGGCCGCTCCCTCAAGCCTGACGACACCATTGATATAGGGTGGTGAGGCCGGATCCGGCGGGATCGGCGCCGATTCCCACCAGGAGGACACCGCGGCGACCCGCATGCCGGGAATGGCGTCCAGCCGTCCCACCGCCCAGCGGCAGGTCTCCAAGGCCGACGTGCCATCGGGCTTCGGCAGGTTGGCCCCGACCGCGACCAGGGCCATCTCAGCGCCCATGACAGGCCGCCGCGAATTGTGTAGCGGGCACACGGCCGCGCCCATTCGGGCGCCTGGCGGGGGTTGAAGGAATGGCTGGCGACATGCGGCGATCGGGTACGGCGGAGCGGGTCGGGTTGTTCGTGGATGGCGCGAACCTCTACCACACCTCGCGCGCGCTGGGCTTCGAGATCGATTTCGCCCAGCTGCTCGACTACTTCCGGGGCGGCACCTATCTCGTGCGCGCCTTCTACTACACGGCCCTGGTCGAGACGGAGGACTACTCCCCGCTGCGGCCGCTGACCGACTGGCTCGCCTACAATGGCTGGCAGGTCGTCACCAAGCCGGCCAAGCAGCAGACCGACCCCGCCGGGCGGCTGCGCCTGAAGGGCAACATGGATGTCGAGCTGGCGGTCGACATGCTGGAACTCGCCCCGCAGCTCGACCATGTCGTGCTGTTCTCGGGCGACGGGGATTTCCGCCGGCTGGTGGAAGCCGTGCAGCGGATGGGCGTGCGGGTGACGGTGGTCTCCTCGACCCGCGCGCAGCCGCCGATGATCGCGGATGAACTGCGCCGCCAGGCCGACAATTTCCTCGACATCGCGGACATCGCGCCGGACATCGCCCGGCGCCAGATCGAACCGCGTGGACGCACGCCGGCGCCGGCCCCTGCCCCGGCGGCGGCACCCGCGCCGCGCCCGACGCGGGCGACGCCGGCGGACCCGTATGCCGATGCCGTGCTGCCGGAGCCGGAGGCGTGATCGAGGCTCCGTCGCGCGACTGCCCGCTCTGCGCCCGCCTGGTCGATTATCGCAGCGCCAACCGTGCAGCGAACCCGGGCTGGCACAATGGGCCGGTGCCGTCCTGGGGGCCGGTCGATGCGCCGCTGCTGGTGCTCGGCCTGGCACCCGGGGTGCGCGGGGCGAACCGCACCGGCCGCCCCTTCACCGGCGATTACGCCGGGCGGTTGCTCTACGGGACGCTGCTGAAATTCGGTGTGGCACGTGGCCAGTTCCTCGAAGACCCGAATGACGGCATGGAACTGCTCGGCTGCCGCATCGCCAATGCCGTGCGCTGCGTGCCGCCGGAGAACCTGCCGACGCCGGCGGAAATCCGCACCTGCAACGGCTACGTGAAGGCGGAACTGGCCGGCATGCCGAAGTTGCGGGCGGTGCTGGCGCTCGGCGTGGTGGCGCATAATGCGCTGCTGCGGGCGAAAGGCATTCCGGCATCGCGCTTCGCCTTCGGGCACGGTGCCATTCACGCACTCCCGGACGGGTTGATGCTGGCGGATTCCTACCATGTCAGCCGGTACAACACCTCGACCCGGCGACTGACGGCCGAGATGTTCGAGGCAGCAGTGGCGGCATTGCTGGCCCGCCTGGCCTGATCATCGGCCGACGGGGCAGTGCGCGGCTTCAGTCGCCAATGGGCAGGAGAAGGTCGATCGTCAGGCGAAGCAGCACCACGCAGGTGAAGATCATCAGTTCCCAGGCCTCGAGGGCAAGAAGCACGACAATGCCCGTACGAAACAGGTTCGACCCGATCAGGCCGTCCTTCGCCGCACCGTCGCTGCCCAGGCCAACCTGACCACCCATGGCGTCGCCTGATCCCGGGGCGCCCGCCATCGCGAAGCGCAGGGGCGCCACCATCCATGGATCGTGAAGCCGGAGCCGCTCGCAGGCAGCCACTGCCGTGGCGAAACAGGACTGCAAGGCGGTGCCCGACGAATTGCGGACGTCCCGCCCGAAACCTCGGTGCGAGCGGCCGCCGCAGATATATTGCTGGCCGTGGCCTCTGGACCACCCGATCGCTATCTTTGGCAGGACTTGCATGGCTGCGTGCCTCCCACTGGCACCCGGCGATCAACAGTGATGACGTTCGTCTGTTTTTGGAGCCGTTGCCGAAGCATCACGTTTACGCGTCGAGCGTCCGCATATCGTGATCCTAATCACGCGCTGATAGATTCCGAAATTCTCAAATTTACCAATGCTGTCGGGCGCCCGGTTAAGAATCTGAGTTCAGAATGATCGCCTAAGAGTAGAAAATCTTTGAAAATTTGAATATTTTACGACAATTGTCTCGCCGCATCGCGGCGGGAATAATCATTCAAGTGACCCACAATAACCGTGCTGCGCGCATGAGCAAAATGCATTTCGCTCATATCGTCAGTACTATACGGTTGCCGCAAGCGCCGACTCGATCGCGCGCAGCATCTCGGCGCCGTCCGGCTCCACGCCGGTCGCGAAGCCGCGCACCGTCCTGCCGTCCCGCGCCACCAGATATTTGTGAAAGTTCCAGCGGGGCTCCCCGCCGCCGCGCGCCGCGAGCCAGCGGAACAGCGGCACCGCATCGTTGCCGCGCACATGCGCCAGCGCCGCCATCGGGAACTCGATCCCGAATTGCGCGTCGCAGAACTCACGGATCGCGGCGTTGTCCGCGCTTTCCTGATTGAAGTCGTTGGACGGCACGCCGAGCACCACGAGGCCGCGCGCCTGGAACCGCTGATGCAGCCGCTGCAGCGCTGCATATTGCGGCGTGTAGCCGCAGAAGGACGCGGTGTTGACCACCAGCAGCACCTTCCCGCGCCAGGCGGCCAGGTCGTGCATGCCACCTTCCAGCGATGGCAGGCTGAAGGACCAGGCATCGGGCACGGGCGGTGACGCAGCCATCAGCAACGGCACGGCCAGGATGGCGCGGCGGGACGCATCAGCCATAGCGCTCCTCCATCCAAGGATCGCCGCGGTTGTGGTAGCCGCGCACCTCCCAGAATCCCGGGCGATCCTCGGCGAGCAGCTCCACCCGCGTCACCCATTTCGGGCTCTTCCAGAAATACAGCTTCGGCAGGACCAGCCGGACCGGACCGCCATGCTGGCGCGCGAGCGGCGCGCCTTCCCAGGCATGGGCGAACATCACATCGGCCTCGGCGAAATCGTCGAGCGTCAGGTTCGTGGTGTAGCCGTCATAGCAGGTGAGCGAGACGAACCGCGCCTCCGCCTTCGGCCGCGCCAGTTCCAACAGGTCGCGCACCAGCACACCGGTGAAGCGGTTGTCGTAACGGCTCCATTGCGTCACGCAGTGGATGTCGCGAACGATCTCGGTCTGCGGCAGCGCCATGAAGCCGTTCCAGTCCAGCGCGAGGCGGTTCTCCACCAGCCCTTCCATGCGCAGGCGGAACTTCTCCTTCGCGACATCCGGCTGCACGCCGAGATCGAGCACCGGCCAGTCCTTCACCAGGGTCTGGCCGGGCGGCAGCCGGTCGCGCGCCGGGTCGGCCGTCGTGCCGGTCAGCAGCCGGCCTTCCTCGGCCCAGCGTTCCTTGGTGCGGATTAGCTTGTCCTTGACCGCGCCGGTCAGGGGGACGTCGTCCTCGGCCATCGGGATCTCCTCGCCGCCATTACGTGCGGCGCGGGCCAGTGGATGCAAGGCCCCGGGGCTACTCCTGCCCCTTGTTGCGCATCATGCGCGACTTGTCGCGCTGCCAGTCGCGCTCGGCGATGGCGGCGCGCTTGTCGTGCTGCTTCTTGCCCTCGGCGACGCCGAGCAGGATCTTCGCCCGCCCGCGGTCGTTGAAGTGGATGTCGAGCGGCACGAGCGTCGCGCCCTCGCGCGTGATGGCACCGGTCAGCGTCGCCACCTGCTTGCGGTGCAGCAGCAGCTTGCGCGGCCGGCGCGGTTCGAACTTCGCGACGAAGGATCCGGCCTGCCATTCGGGGATGTAGCAGTTGAACAGCCACATCTCGCCGTCGCGCTCGCCGGCCCAGGCCTCGGACAGCGTGGCGCGGCCGGCCCGGAGCGACTTCACCTCGGGGCCGATCAGCGCCAGGCCGGCCTCGATCGTCTCGCCGATCTTGTAGTCGTAACGGGCCTTGCGGTTCTGCGCGGCGATGCCGTGGGAGATCAGGCCCTTCTTGCGTGGTTCAGCCATTGCGGTGCGATCCGGAGAAGGGGCGGTGCTCTACGCGGTTCGGGCGCGCGGGTCCAGCATGGGGGCGTCGCGCAGGAGCGAGCATCGCCGCTCCACCCACGTTGCTGGCAAGGCGCCAAGTGACGGTTTCCAAAGGCCCCGGGCCCTTGGCGGGTGGCTCGGAGGGGCAGCGCCCCTCCAATCCTCCTCAGTTCAGTAGCCCGGCCGAGACCATCGCCTCGCGCACCCGCACCTTGGTCGCCTCCCCCACCGGGGCGAGCGGCAGGCGGCAATGGTCGGTGCTCTTGGCGAGCAGGCTCGCGGCATACTTCACCGGACCCGGCGAGGTCTCGCTGAACAGCGCGTCGTGCAGCGGCGTCAGGCGGTCCTGGATTGCCATGGCGTCGCGCAAACGGCCATCGCGCCAGGCCTTGTGCATATCCGAGCAGAGGCGCGGGGCGACGTTGGCAGTGACGCTGATGCAGCCCACCCCGCCCGCGGCGTTGAAGGCGAGCGCGGTGTGGTCCTCACCCGACAGCTGGATGAAGTCCTCTCCGCAGGCGCGCTTGGTGTGCAGCGGGCGCGCGAGGTTCGCCGTCGCGTCTTTCACGCCGACGATGTTCTTGTGCTTCGCGAGGCGCCCCATCGTCTCGGGCGTCATGTCGATCACGCTGCGCGGGGGGATGTTGTAGATGAACATCGGAATGTCCGCGGCATCGGCGATCGCCGTGAAGTGCAGGAACATCCCTTCCTGCGTCGGCTTGTTGTAGTAGGGCGTGACGACGAGGATGCCGTCGGCGCCAGCCTTCTTCGCGTGCTGGGCGAAGTCGATCGCCTCGGCGGTCGAATTGCTACCCGCGCCGGCCATCACCGGCACGCGGCCCCTGGCGGCGGCGACGCACATCTCGACGACGCGCTTGTGCTCGGCATGCGACAGGGTCGGGCTCTCGCCCGTGGTGCCGACGGGGACCAGGCCCTCGGTGCCCTCGGCGATCTGCCACTCGACCAGGTCCTGGAAGGCTTTTTCGTCCACGGATCCGTCGGCACGCATCGGCGTGATCAGCGCGACCATCGAACCCCTGAACATGGCGTCTTCCTCCAGCTTTTCCGGCAGCAAGGCCGCAACCTAGGCGCCGCCCCCCGCCGGGACAAGGCCGGCGGGACAAGCGGGGGGATGTTCGGCTAGGAAGGCAGCCATGCGCCGCCTGCTCCTCCTCGCCGCCCTTGCCCTCCCCCTGCCCGCCGCGGCGCAGCCCTGGGCGCCCGAAGGCGCGCGCGTGGCCGGCCGCCAGGCGCTCGCCGCCGCCGGCGCCGGGCGCTGGGGCGAAGCCGAGTCCTACGCCGCCGCGGCCGATCCGCTCGCCGCCAAGATCGCGCTGTGGATGCGGCTGTCCAACCGGACCGCCCCGGCCTCCGCGAACGAACTCGTCGCCTTCATCGCCGAGAATCCGGACTGGCCCCTGCCCGACGCGATGAACCGGCGGGCCGAGGCCGCGCTGGCGGTGGAATCCGACGATGCGCTCGCGCTGCGCCACTTCTCGCGCAATCCAGCGCGCACGCTGCAAGGGACGCTGCGCCATGCCGAGGCGCTGGAACGCGGCGGCCGCGCCGCCGACCTGCGCGCCGTGGTCCGGCAGGGCTGGGTCGAGACCCCCGGCGACGCGCTGAGCGAGGAGACGCTGCTGCTGCGCTTCGGCAGCCAGTTGACCGACGACGACCATTGGCGCCGCTTCGACCGGCTGGCCTTCGCGCGGGACTACGCCGGCGCCGGCCGCGCCGCCGGCCGCCTGTCCGGTGCGCGCGCCGCCGCCGCTGCGGCGCGGCTGGCCCTGGCGCGGGACGATGACAGCGTGCTGGCCGCGCGGCCGACCGATATCGGCTGGGCCTATGAACAGGCGCGCCTGTTGCGGCGCCGCGACCGCGACGCTGAAGCCGCCGCCGCCTGGGTCGTGGCCGAACCCTTGCAGTCCGGCCTGGAAGGCGATGCCGCGCGTGCCGTCTGGGCCGAACGCCAGGTCCTGTCGCGCAAGCTGCTGCGCCTCGGCCAGGAACGGGAGGCCTACCGCACCGCCGCCGCGCATGGCCAGGCCGCACCCGGCGAGCCGCGCCAGGAAGGCGAATTCCTCGCCGGCTTCATCGCATTGCGCCGGCTGAACGATGCAAACACGGCGCAGCGGCATTTCGCCACGCTTGGGCAGGACAGCCGCTCGGTCATCACCAAGGCGCGCGCGGCCTATTGGGAAGGGCGTGCCCTCGCGGCCCGGGGCGATGCGGCCGGCGCCCGGACGCGCTTCGCCGCCGGCGCGGAACTGCCGGTCGCCTTCTATGGCCAGTTGTCCGCCCTGGCGCTGGGGGAAGATGCGGCGCGGCTGTCCGCCCGCGTCTCCCGCGCCCCGACACCGCCGCTGACCCAGCCGCGCGCGGTGGACTTCACCGGGCGGGAACTGGCGCGCGCCGTGTTGACGCTCGCCGACCTCGGCGATACCCGCCGCGCCCGCATCTTCCTGCTACGGCTCGAAGACCTCGCCGCCGATGGCACCGACCGGATGCTGGCCGCGCGTCTCGCGACCCATATCGGCCGGCCCGACCATGCGGTCTGGGTCGCGCGCCGCGCCGGGGCCGATGGCGACATCCTGCTGCCGGATGGTTGGCCAACCCCCTATCGGCCGCCTGTCAGCAGCCCCGAGCCCGCCTATATCCACGCCATCACCCGCCAGGAGAGCAATTTCGACACCGAGGCGGTGAGCGGCGCCAATGCGCGCGGCCTGATGCAGTTGCTGCCTTCCACCGCCGCGCTGGTCGCGCGGCGGCTCGGCGTGCCCTACCAGGTCGGGCAGCTCACAGCCGATCCGCAGGCCAATATGCGGCTCGGCGCGGGGTATCTCGACCAGATGCTGGAACGCTATGCGGGCGCGCTACCGCTCGCCGCCGCCGCCTACAATGCCGGGCCGGGGCGCGTGGACCAGTGGCTCGGCACCTATGGCGACCCGCGCGGCGGCGACGTCGACATGCTCGACTGGATCGAGCAGATCCCCTTTTCCGAAACACGCAACTACGTCCAGCGCGTGATCGAGAATGTCGTGGTCTATCGCGCCTCCGACCCCTCGGCGGCGAACCGGGATCATCCGCTCGCCCCCTATCTGCGGCAGGCGCGGTGACCGGCCACCAGGTCGAGGTTACGGCCCATGACGGCCTGCGCCTCGCCGCGACGGTCTGGCCGGGCGATCCGCATCGGGCGCCGCTGTTCTGCCTGCCCGGTATCTGCCGTACGGCGCTCGACTTCGCTTCCCTCGCCGCGCGCCAAGCGGGGACGCGGCGGGTGGTCGCGCTGGACTATGCCGGACACGGCGAGAGCGCGCGTGCCATCGACGCCCGGCGCTACCGGCCCGAGGCGCTGATCCGCGATGCGCTGGATGCGATGGCGGCGCTGCACCTGCATCGCGTCGCGCTGGTCGGCACATCCTTCGGCGGGCTGGCCGCGATGGCGATCGGCGTGATGCGACCGACCGCCCTCGCCGCCGTGGTGCTCAACGACATCGGCCCGCATATCGAACCCATGGGGCGCGAGGCCGTGGTCGAGCTCGTCGGCAGCGACCCGTCCTTCACCTCGCTCGATGCCGCCACGGCCTGGCTGCGTGAGCGCCACCCGCCGCTGCCCTTCCTCGACGACGCCGGCTGGCGGGATTTCGCCTGGCGCACCTATGCCGAGGACGAGGACGGGCATTGGCACCCGCGGTGGGACATCCGCGTCGGCCAGCAGGCCGTCGGTGGCGGGGCGGGCGCGCCGCCCGATCTCTGGCCTTATTTCGGCGGGCTCGCGCGCTTGCCGGTGATGCTGGTCTGGGGGCAGGAGAGCCGGCTGCTGACCGCCGACACCGTCGCCGCCATGCGCGTCATGCGGCCGGAGATGCGCGTCGTTTCCCTGCCAGGCACCGGGCATGCACCGACCCTGGATGAACCCCCCGTAGTCGCCGCACTCGACGCCTTCCTGAGGGAGCTGCCGTGACCCCGGCGATGGCGGTGGTCACGCTGGGCGGCATCGGGCGCATCCGGCCGGCACCGGGGACGTGGGGATCGCTCGTGGCGCTGCCTGCCGTGCTGCTGGGGCGCGAAGGTGCCCTGATCCTCGCCTGCCTGGTCGGCGCGCTGGGCTGGGCCGCGGTGCGCGACGTGCTGGCCGACCGGCCGGCGGAGGATCCCGGCTGGATCGTGGTGGACGAAGCGGCGGGGATGCTGGTTGCGCTCACCGCCCTGCCCAATGGCGCGGGTTGGCTTGGCGCCGGCATCGCCTTCCTGCTGTTCCGCGTCTTCGACATCCTCAAGCCCTGGCCCGTGTCCTGGGCGGATGGGCTGCATGGCGCGACCGGCGTCATGCTGGACGACATCCTGGCCGGGGCGATCGCCGCCGCGCTTTTGCTGCTGATGGGCGCCGTCGCGCCGGGGGTGCTGTGACCATGCTGCCAGCCGGAACACTCGACCAGGCGCGCGACCTGCTGGCGGCGCTGGAGACGCGCGGCCAGACTCTGGCCACGGCGGAATCCTGCACCGGCGGGCTGATCGCCGCGGCGCTGACGGCGATCGCGGGATCGTCGAGCGTGGTGATGGCCGGCTTCGTCACCTACTCCAACGCCGCCAAGGCGCGGATGGTCGGCGTGGCGGAAGCCAGCCTCGCCGCCCATGGCGCGGTCAGCGAGGCAGTGGCGCGCGAGATGGCCGAGGGTGCGCTGGCGCGGGCCGAGGTGGATATCGCCCTGTCCTGCACCGGCATCGCGGGCCCGGGCGGTGCGACGCGGGGCAAGCCGGTGGGCCTCGTCTATATCGGCTGCGCGCGGCGGGATGCGGCGACCGTGGTGGAACGCCACGTCTTCCCCGGCGATCGCGCCGCGGTGCGGGCGGCGACAGTCGCGGCGGCGTTGCGCCTGGCCATGCCGGCCTGAATCGCGGCGCGCAGGCAACACCGCCGGCGCACGTTGCGCGCGAATCGGTCGGGTGGTTGCACGCGCGACGGCCGCCGTCGCAAGATCGAGAAATGGTGAAGACGCCCGCACCGGATACCGCGAGGCTGCGACGGCGGGCCCTGTTCGCCGGGCTGGGCGCAGCTGCCATCGGCGGCGGTGCCGCGCGGGCCGATCTGCTCGGCTATGGCGACGTCCCCCCACCCACGCCGCCGGCCATGCCGCCGCGCGACCGCTGGCTATGGCTGCAGAACAATGCCGGGGAGGAGGAGGCGGTCGCCTACCGCACCGGGCAGGACTACAACATCCATGCCCTGATGCGGCTGCAACGGCTGTTCCGCGACCTGCGCGAGGACGCGCCGGGGCCAATCCCCGGGCTGCTGCTCGACATGCTGTCGCTGGTGCAGGAACGGCTGGGCTATACGCGGCCGCTGAAGCTGATCTCCGGCTACCGCACGCCCCAGACCAACGCGATGCTGCCTTATGCCGCGCCGAACAGCCTGCACATGCGCGGCATGGCGGCCGATATCGTCGTGCGCGGCATGTCACAGGCCGATGTGTGCAGCCATGCGATGGTGCTGTCGCAGCATCTCGGCTTCATGGGCATCGGCTGGTACGGGTCCTTCACCCATATCGACATCGGGCCGAAGGCGTCCTGGTCGCGGATGCTCTGATCTGGCGGAATGCCATATTGATTCATATTGGCAATGTAATTGACTAGGCTGGCGGTTCGCCTGGGAGGACCGCAAGGATGCTGCCGATCGTCGAGGCCGAGGCCGGATACCGCGACTGGCTCGTTGCCCAGTTGGGCGATGAATTCCGCGCCAAGCACTACAGGAACCGGCGGAAGAAGATCGCGAGGGACGCCTTCCACTTCCTGCGCGGCACCTATTGGCGCTGGTGCCGGTACCAGCTCGGCTTCGAGGGGGAGCACCGCGTCCTCGCCGTTGGTGACATCCATGTCGAGAATTTCGGCACTTGGCGTGACGTGGAGGGCCGGTTGGTCTTCGGCGTCAACGATTTCGACGAGGCCGCCGAAATGCCCTGGCCGCAGGATCCGGTGCGGCTGGTCACCAGTGCCCTACTCGGCGGCGAAGCGGCGGCCATCGATATCGATACCAAGGCCATGGCGGCGGCGATCCTGAAGGGTTACGGCGAAGGCGTGCGGGAGCGGCAGCCGGTACTCCTCGATGGTGGGATCGGGCTTTGGGACAAGCTCGTACTCACCACCGCCCGGATGCACGCGGAATTCTGGGCGGAGGAGACGAAGGAGAGCGAAAAGTTCGCCGAGGAGCCGCCGCCACGCTATCGCGCCACGCTTGCGCGTGCTTTCCCACCGGGCGCGGTGATGGGCCGCATATACGCCCGCAAGGCCGGCACGGGCAGCCTGGGGCGCCCGCGTTTCGCGGCAATCGCGACCTTTCGCGGAGGGCGCGCGCTGCGGGAAGTGAAGGCGCTGCTGCCCTCGGCGTGGTCAGTCGCCCGTGGGGATGACCCACCTCGCAACCGCACCGCCGAGGCCGCACAGGGCCCGACGCGCTCGCCCGATGCCTGGTTCGCGGTCGAGGGTGGAATCGCGGTGCGGCGACTATCGCCCAACAATCGGAAGATCGAGTTTCCCGATCCAGAGAGCGAGGCTGAACCTCTGCCCCCGCCACCGCTGGACCGGGAGGTGCTGGTGGCGATGGGCCGAGACCTCGGAGCCATGCATGCCGCACGACCGGAGGATAGTGCGATCATCGCGGCTGCGCTGAAGGCGGGGCGCGGCGACCCCGCCTGGCTCGCGGCCGAGGCTACGCGCCTAGCGGCCCTGGTCCGGGCGGACCATGCCGCATGGCGGAACGACGGGCCGGATACCTAGCGCCGTCTCGGTCAGGCGGCGGCCAGCGCCGTCCGGATCTCGCCAACCGCTTCCTCGATCATCGGCGCGGTCACGTCGAGATGCGTGCAGGCGCGCACGCGGCCGCCGAGACCCGACACGGCGACGCCACGCATCTGCAGCTTCGCCTGCAAGGTCGCGACATCCATGCCGGCATCCTTGATGTCGAAGAACACCAGGTTGGTGTCGGGCTCCTCCACCACCACGCCGGGGATCTGGCGCAAGCCGCGTGCAAGCGCCTTTGCGTTGCTGTGGTCCTCGGCCAGGCGGTCGATGTTGTTGTCGAGCGCGTAGAGGCACGCTGCCGCACAGACGCCGGCCTGGCGCATCGAACCGCCAAGGCGCTGCTTCCAGCGCCAGGCGCGGCCGATGAATTCCTCGGACCCGCAGAGCACGGCGCCGAGCGGCGCGCCGAGCCCCTTGGTGAAGTCGAGCCAGACGCTGTCGTAATTCGCGACCATGTCCTTCGCCGCAATGCCGGCGCCGACGCAGGCATTCATCAGCCGCGCGCCGTCCATATGCGTGGACCAGCCCTGTTCATGCGCGACATCGGCGACCGCGTTGAGCTGCGCCAACGGCCAGATCGCGCCGCCGCCGATATTGGCGGTTTGCTCCACCTCCAGCAGGCGTTGCGGCGGGGCGTAGCGGGTCTTGGGGCGGATCGCGGCGCGCACATCGTCGGCCGTGAACATGCCACGAGGGCCCTTCATCGGCATGATCTGCACGCCGGTCAGCGCGGCATGGGTGCCGCCCTCAGAATGCAGGATGTGGCTGGTCTCATGCGCGATGACCTCATCGCCCTTGCCGCAATGCGTCAGGATCGCGATGACGTTGCACATGGTCCCGGACGGCAGGTAGACGGCCGCCTCCTTCCCCATCAGCGCCGCCATGCGGTCGCAGAGTTCGTGCACCGTCGGGTCGTCGCCATGCTGCTCGTCGCCGACCTCGGCGCGCATCATCGCGTCCTTCATCGCAGGCGTCGGACGCGTCTGCGTGTCGGAATAGAGGTTGATGCGGGTGGGCGGTGCGCCGGCGGGTGGACGGTTCGGGGCGTGGACCATGGTTGGCGTCTTCCTGCGATGCGGTTGCGCGGAGCATGCCCCCGGCGCCACGATCCGGCCAGAGGGAGGACCCGGACCATGGTCGAGATCCGCAAGGTGACGCTGCTGCGCGAGCAGGCCTTCGGCGAGATGGGCCACGCCGCCAAGCGCCCGGTGGTGCGCGCGGTCGCTCTGGTGGCCATGCAGAACCCGTTCGCCCGGCGCTTCGTCGGCGACCTGACCGAGCTGGTCGATGCCGGTGCTGCGCTAGCCCAGCGTTTTGCCGGGGACCTCGTGAAGATGCTGGACGGGCCGCCCGTGTCCTACGGCAAGGGCGCCATCATCGGATCGATGGGGGAGCTGGAGCACGGGCACGCGCTGCTGCATCCGCGCATGGGCGCGCCGCTGCGCGCTGCGATCGGCGGAGGTGCGGCGCTGATCCCCTCCGCAGTCAAGATGGGTGGCCCGGGCACGGCGCTCGACCTGCCGCTCGGGCACAAGGACGATGCCTGGTCGCGCGGGCATTTCGACGCCATCACCGTGATGATGGGGGATGCCCCCCGACCCGAGGAGATCGTGGTGGTGATGGCGTTGGCCGATGGCGGGCGGCTGCTGCACCGGATCGGCGAGGGCGCGCCGCGCTGACTCTTTCCACGAATCGGGCAGCCCAGGCAGATGGCTTCTCCGTAACAAAGGGGAGCCTGCCATGGCCGGGGGCGCGCATGTCGATCATGGGTCCAACAAGGGCGTCGCGCTGCTGATCGCGGTGCTGGCGCTGTTCCTCGCGCTGGCGGAAACCGGGGCAAAGAGCCAGCAGACCGAAGCGATCAGCCGCAACATCGAGGCCGCGAACCTCTGGGCCTTCTTCCAGGCGCGGACGATCCGCCAGACCACGGTGCGCACGGCGGCCGAGCACGCGGAGCTCGGGTTGCCCGCCCTGCCGGATGCCGCGCGCGAGGCGATTGCCCGGCAGCAAGCGGCTTGGCGCGGCACCGCTGCTCGATGGGACAGCGAACCCGAAACCGGCGAGGGGCGCCGCGAATTGATGGCGCGCGCCCGCGCGGCGGAGGAGAAGCGCGACCGGTCGCTGGCGGCCTACCACATGTACGAGGTTGGCTCGGCGGCCTTCCAGGTCGGCATCGTCGTCGCCTCGGCGAGCGTCATCACCGGGGTGGCGATGCTGGCGATGGCCGGCGGGCTGTTGGGCTTGATCGGCATCGGCTTCGCGGCGCTCGGGTTCTTCGCGCCGACGCTGGTGCATTTCTGACGCGGATGCCCTCGGGCCTGACGCCTGGCCTCGTGCCCTGCCGCACGGCTGGTGTTACCGATACGCGATGACCGCAGCGCGCCCGGCATGACGATCGAGCCGATTGAAGCTTCCGTCGCGCAGCGGCGGCCGAGGCTTATCGTGGTGCCGGCGAACCAGGGCGGCTCGGTCCAGCATTTCTACCATTTCCTGTTCGGCTACCTGCTGCCGTTCCTCGACCATTGCCACGTGCTGCGGCCGACGCATCATTTCCTGCTGCGCGATTGCGGCCCGATGATGAACCGCCTGCTGCGGGAACTCGACGGCTTCACCATCAGCACGGTTCCCGCGAACACCGTCCTGACCAGCCTGGTCGGGGTCAATGACGTGGTCGGCGGCTTCCCCAAGATCATCGTTCCGGGCTTCGACATCCCGCGGGCCTATGCGCGGGACCGCTTCCTGCGGAGCCGGGCGGTGATGCGCGACCTCTACGGCGAGCGCATCGCGACAGCGACCGCGCGATACCCGCAGACAGCCTCGGATCGGCTGGTGCTGATCATCGAGCGCGCGCCGCCACACCCATTTTACGAGACGGCCGCAGCGGAGAACCGGTCCGGCGGCGCCGGGCGGCGGAGCGTGCCGAACATGGAGGAACTCCGCGCGGCGATCGCCACCCGGCACGAAACGCTCGTGGTCCGGCTGGAGGAATGCTCCCTGTTCGAGCAGATCCACCTGTTCTCGCGCGCCTGGCGCGTGGTGGGCCAGCACGGTGCGGGCCTGGCGCACATGATCTGGGCGAGGCCGGATGCCGCACTCGTCGAGATCCTGCCGAACCCCGGGAACCGGCTGATCGAAGCCATTCCCAATGTCGACTACTTCCAGGGCATCTGCAGAGGGCTGGGCATGCCCTGGCGTGCCGTGATGCAGGCCAGCCAACACGCGCCTGTCGCGCGAGAGGAGGTTCTGTCGGCACTCGCTTCGCTGGAAGATGGCGCCACGCACAGCGCATGATCAGGCGGGGAAGTGGCGCTGCCAAACCGGAGTGATGGCAGGACGGGCAGCGACGGCGCGGCCGAGCGTGGCAAGGCGCGGGCAGGCCTCCGGCAGCCATTTGGCGCCGCCCAGCCAGCGCGACAGCACGGCGAGGTAGATGTCGGCGATGGTGAAGCGCGCACCGAGCAGGAAGGGTGCATCGGCCTGGCCCGTCAGCCCCGCCTCCGCCTCCACCAACCGCCAGAGATCGCGATACATCTCCCGCGCACGTGCGCGGATCGGTTCGGCATGGGCGGGGTCGGCGCTGAATCGCTCCGGATAGTCGGCGCGGGTGACGTGCGGGTAGCCCTCGGCCCCGGCCAGCACCATCCAGCGCAGGACGCGAGCGCGATCGGAAGAGCCAGGCGCAGGCAACAGCCCGGCATCCGGATGGCGATCGGCCAGCGCCAGCAGGATGGCGATGCTCTCGGTCAGCACGGTGCCGTCCGGCAGGATCAGTGCGGGGATGCGCCCCATCGGGTTGATGCGGCGGTATTCGGCCGCGAGTTGCGCATCGGTCGCGAGCGGAACAACGCGCAACTCGACCGGTGCACCGATCTCGGCGAGTGCCATTTCGACAGGGGCAGAACCGGAGCCGATGTCGCCGTAAAGGATGTAGGTCATGCGTGAAGGTTGCCGCACCGGCCCATCCGCCGCTAACAAATTCGTCAGACGCGGCGATTGATGATATCTGTTTACTTGTTTCTTCGGGGACTCGACTATTGGGGTGCGCTATAACCAGGACGTAGACCGATGACCTTTGCTGACCTAACGGGTCCTGCGGCCGATCGGCGCGCCAGTCTTTTGGTCGTACCAGGAAATCTCGGCGGGTCTGTCGAGCATTTCTATCATTTCCTGTTCGGTTATCTGCTGCCCCTCATCGAACATTGCCACGGCATGCGCGGATCCCACCGGTTTCGCGTCCGGGATTGCGGCCCGATGAACCACCTGTTCAAGGAGCTTGACGGCTTCATCATCGAGACGAGGCCGGTGCACAAGGTGCTGGAGGTGGTGGTGGGCACGATGTCCGGCATGGCCGGAATGCCGCGCATCATGATTCCGGGCTTTGATGGGCCGCACGGCTACAGTGCCGAGAGGTTCCGGCGCATCCGCCGCATCATCGCCCGGATCTATGGCCATCGGATCGAGGAATTCGTCGCCAAGCACGCCGTTGCCGCTTCGGAGCGGATGGTGCTGGTGGTGGACCGCGCGCCGCCTCACCCCGCATACTTGGACGCATCGGGCGGGGTCCATTCAGGTGGATCGGCGAGACGCAGCGTGCCCAACATGACGGAGGTGTTTGACACCATCGCGCGCCGGCACGACGCGTTGCTCGTACGCCTCGAAGATTGCTCGCTGTTCGAGCAGATGTACCTGTTTTCCCGCGCCTGGCGCGTCGTCGGTCAGCATGGCGCGGGCCTGTCCCACATGATCTGGGCTCGGCCCGACGGAGGGCTCCTCGAATTCCTGCCGAACCCTGAGCGCGTTCCCCATCGCAAGATCAAGCAGGCGCCCTACTTCAGCGCGCTGTGCAGCACCCTCGGGATCGCGATGTGCGTGCTCGACCAAGACAGCGATCATGCACCTGTGGACCCCGACAGGGCGCTGGCCGCCCTCGCAACGCTGGGCTGATGCCCGCGGCTGCGCCTGCCAACCCCAACTCCGCGAAGACCGTGTGACCGAAGCAGTTCGACTCAGCCCGCGGCGGAAGGTGCCGGCGTACTTGGCGCGACGGGCGCCGTATTGCGTCCGTACAGCGCCATGGCACGGCGTTCGAAGGCCCGCACCATAAGACGCACTGCCTCATTGAAGACGACGCCGATCGCCATCTGCAGGATGCGGCTCTTGAACTCGAAATCGACGAAGAAATCGACCTCGGTGCCCTGTGGGACGGGGCGGAACCGCCAGTGGTTGTTCAGGTAGCGGAAGGGGCCCGTCTCATAGGTCACGTGGACATGGTCGGGCCGTTCCAGCGTCACGCGGGATCGGAAGGTCTCGCGGAACATCTTGAAGCCAATGGTCATGTCGGCGACGAGTTCGCCGTCGGTCCGGGACAGCACTCGCGCACCGACGCACCAGGGCAGGAATTCGGGGTAGCGGCGAACATCCGCCACCAGGTCGAACATCTGCTCCGGCGAGTAGCGCAGGACCTTGCGCTCAGCGTGGGTGGGCATGTCAGGCCCGGGCCGCCAGGCGTTCCTCGCGCGCACTGCGCAAGGCCGCGAAGTCGCGGTCGGCGTGGTAGGAGGAACGGGTCAGCGGCGTCGCCGAGACCAGCAGGAAGCCCTTGCCGCGGGCCGTTGTGGCGTAGTCGTCGAACTCATCCGGCGTGACGAAGCGATCGACCGCGGCATGCTTCACCGTGGGCTGCAGGTACTGGCCGATGGTGAGGAAATCGACATCGGCCGAGCGCAGGTCGTCCATCACCTGCAGTACCTGGAGCCGTTCCTCGCCGAGGCCAACCATCATGCCGGACTTGGTGAAGATCGACGGGTCGAGCTGCTTCACCCGGTCGAGCAGGCGCAGCGAATGATAGTAACGCGCGCCCGGGCGGATCGTCGGATACAGCCCCGGCACGGTTTCGAGGTTGTGGTTGAAGACATCCGGCCGCGCCGCGACGACCACTTCCAGCGCGCCGTCCTTGCGCAGGAAGTCGGGGGTCAGGATCTCGATGGTCGTGCCGGGGGCGGAGGCGCGGATGGCACGGATGGTCTGGGCGAAATGTTCCGCGCCCCCATCCTTCAGGTCGTCGCGGTCCACGGAGGTGATGACGACATGGCGCAGGCCGAGGGTCGCCACCGCCTCCCCCACCCGGCGCGGTTCGTCGGTGTCGAGCGCCTTGGGGATGCCGGTCGCGACGTTGCAGAAGGAACAGGCGCGGGTGCAGGTCTCGCCCATGATCATCATGGTGGCGTGGCGCTGCGACCAGCACTCTCCGATATTCGGGCAGGCGGCCTCCTCGCAGACCGTCACCAGCTTCTTGTCGCGCATCAGGTTGCGCGTCTCGTGATAGATCGGGTGCGTCGGCGCCTTCACCCGGATCCAGGCGGGCTTGCGCTGGATGGGGTTGTCCGGGCGATGGGCCTTTTCCGGGTGCCTGTCGGCACCCGTGCGGGGCGTGCGGTGGTCGATCTCGATACGGGTGCTCATGGGGCCTTCCGACCGGGGATATAGGGCCATCCCCGGCGTTCTGCGAGGTTCCCGGCCAAGGCCCGTGCGCAGGTCAGATGTGCAGCACCTTGCCATAGGCGTCGAGGACAGACTCATGCATCGCCTCGGACAGCGTCGGGTGCGGGAAGACGGTCGCCATCAGTTCGGCCTCCGTCGTCTCCAGGGTGCGGGCGATACCGTAACCCTGGATCATCTCGGTGACTTCCGGCCCGACCATATGGGCGCCGAGCATCGCACCGGTCTTGGCGTCGAAGACCGTCTTGATGAAGCCCTCGGGCTCGCCGAGCGCGATCGCCTTGCCATTGCCGATGAAGGGGAAGCGGCCGACCCGGACCTCGTGCCCGGCAGCCTTGGCCGCCGTTTCGGTCAGGCCGACAGAGGCGACCTGCGGCCGGCAATAGGTGCAGCCGGGGATGTTGGTGACATCCATTTCATGCGGGTGCAGCCCGGCGATCGCCTCGACCACGATCACGCCTTCATGCATCGCCTTGTGCGCAAGCCAGGGCGGGCCGGCCAGGTCGCCGATGGCATAGACGCCCGGTTCCCCGGTGCGGCCATAGCCGTCGATCACCACATGGGTCCGGTCCACCTTCACCTTGGTACCCTCGAGGCCGAGATCCTCGACATTGCCGACGATGCCGACCGCGGAGATCAGCCGGTCGGCCTTGATCTCGGTCACCTTGCCATCGACCTCGACGATGGCGGCGACGCCACCGCCTTCCTTGCGCACGCCCTGCACCTTGGCGCCGGTGATGACCTTCATCCCCTGCTTGGTAAAGGCCTTGGCGACAAAGGCGGAAACCTCGGCATCCTCGACCGGCAGGATGCGGTCCATCACCTCGATCAGCGTCACCTCGGAGCCCATGTTGAGGTAGAAGGAGGCGAACTCGCTGCCGATCGCGCCGGAGCCGATGACGATCAGCTTCTTCGGCAGCGCGTCGGGCACCAGCGCCGCGCGATAGTCCCAGATCAACTTGCCGTCCGGCTCCATCCCCGGCAGCACGCGGGCGCGGGCACCGGTGGCGAGGACGATGTTCTTCGCGGCGACCTCCGCGACCGGCTTGCCGTCCTTGGTCACGGACAGCTTGCCTGGCCCGGCAAGCTTCCCATGCCCGTCGAACACCGTGATCTTGTGCTTCTTCATCAGCCCCTTCACGCCGGAGGACAGCTGATTGGCGACGTTGCGCGAGCGCTTGATCACCTTGGCGAAGTCGAAGCGCGGATTGTCCACCGCGAAGCCATAGGCATCGAGGCTGTGCAGCATGTGGTTGATCTCGGACGCCTTGAGCAGCGCCTTGGTCGGGATGCAGCCCCAGTTGAGGCAAATGCCGCCCAGATTCTCGCGCTCCACCAGCGCGACCTTCATCTTGAGCTGGCTGGCGCGGATCGCCGCGACGTAGCCGCCGGGGCCGCCGCCCACCACCACCAGGTCGAATTGTTCGGCCATCACGCTGCCTCCGCTGCCAGGGACCTCAGCGCATCGCCGGACAGGCGGCGCGTGATCCATTCCTTCATGTTCTCCGCGCCCATCGCGTCATAGGTCGCGATGGCCGGGGTGTTCCAGTCGAGCACGTTCCAGGCGAGCCGCCCGCCGCCTTCGGCGAGCGTTTCCGCAGCCAGCCGCGCGAACAGCGCCTTGGCGACGCCACGCCGGCGATAGGCCGGTTCCACCCAGAGATCCTCCAGCCACCGCCCATGCCGGGCGAGGAAGGTGGAGAAGGTCCAGTGGTAGAGCGCCATGGCGGCCGGCACGCCATCCACCTCTGCGATCAGGCAGCCGGCACGCGGCGGGCTGCCGAAGATCGCTGCGTGGAAGTCCGCTTCGGTGCCGCGCACCTCGTGACCCAGCTTCTCGTACTCGGCCAGCGCGCGCACGAAGCGCGCGATGGTCGGCACGTCGGCCGGGACGGCATCCCGCAGGATGAGCCCCGCCCCCATCAGAGCAGCAGGCTCAGCGGATCCTCGATGGTGCGCTTGAGCGCCTGCATGAACTCGGCCGCCAGTGCGCCGTCGATGACGCGGTGATCGACCGACAGCGTGCAGGTCATCACCGTCGCGATCGCCAGCGCCCCATCCTTCACCACCGGCTTCTGCAACCCGGCGGAGACCGCGAGGATGCCGGCCTGCGGCGGGTTGATGATCGCGCTGAAGTCGCTGACGCCGTACATCCCCATGTTGGAGATGGAGAAGCCGCCGCCCTGGAATTCATCCGGCTTCAGCTTGCCGGACTTGGCGCGCGCCGCGAGGTCCTTCATCTCGTTGCTGATCGCAGCCAAGCCCTTCCTGTCGGCCTGCTTCACGATCGGCGTGATCAGCCCATCGGGGATGGACACGGCCACGGAGATATCGACGTCGTGGTACTGGATGATCGCGTCGTCGGTCCAGGTCGCGTTGCAGGACGGGAAGCGGCGCAGCGTGGCCGCCGTCGCCTTGATGACCAGGTCGTTGACCGACAGCTTGTACGCGCCCGGCCCATCCTTCGGCGAACGCGCATTGAGGTCGCTGCGCAGCTTCAGCAGCGCGTCGATCTCGATATCCATCGTCACATAGAAATGCGGGATGGTCGCCTTGGATTCCGACAGGCGGCGCGCGATCACCTTGCGCATCGTGCTGTTCGGCACGGCAGTATGCGGGGCGGTGATGGCAACCGGCGTGGCGGCGGGCCGCGGTGCCGGCGCGGCGGCAGCGGGTGCCGCGGCCGGTGCGGCGGCGGGACCACGCGCGAGCGCAGCCTCGATATCCGCCTTCACGATGCGGCCGTTCGGACCGGATCCTTTCACGCCGGCCAGATCAAGTCCGGCCTGCTGTGCCATCCGCCGCGCGAGCGGAGAAACGAAGATCCGATCCCCACCGGACGGCGGCAGCGGCTGCGGGTTCAGTG